>NZ_JAUMSQ010000279.1:0-11501 GCF_030519285.1 Mycolicibacterium arseniciresistens | reverse complement strand
GCCGGCGCGGTGCGTGCGCTCGCGGCGCTGCGGCCCGAAGGCGGGACCGCGATGGGCGCCTGGCTGGCGCACGTCCGCGACGTCGTCGGACAGCACCCCGGAGCGCTCGCCCACGCGATCCTGCTCACGGACGGGAAGAACGAGCACGAGACACCAGAGCAGTTGGCTGACCAGATCGCCTTCAGCGAAGGCATGTTCACCTGCGACTGCCGTGGGCTGGGCACCGACTGGCGGGTCGACGAACTGCGGGCCATCTCGTCTGCGCTCCTCGGCACCGTGGACATCGTCGCCGATGCCGCCGACCTCGCCGACGACTTCGCGGCGATCATACGGACCTCCATGGAGAAGTCGATTCCCGATCTGACACTGCGGTTGTGGACGCCGACAGGCGCACGCGTCGAGGTCGTCAAACAGGTCGCCCCGACTGTCGAGGACCTCACGCACCGCCGCGTCGACGCCGGGGATCAGTGCGGCGAGTACCCGCTGGGATCCTGGGGGGCCGAGGAACGCGACTACCACATACAGGTGGTCGTCGAACCGTCCGCGGTCGGCCGAGAGAAGCTCGCCGCGCGGGTGAGCCTGGTGTCGGACGGCACGGTGCACAGCGAGGGCCTGGTGACGGCGGTCTGGACCGCGGACACGCAGTTGTCGGCGCGGATGAGTCAGCGCGTCGCGCACTACACCGGGCAGGCGGAGCTGGCTCAGGCCGTCCAGGACGGCCTCAGCGCCCGCAGGAACGGCGACACCGCGACCGCGACCGCGAAGCTGCAGCGCGCCGTCGAGCTCGCCGAGCGATCGAACAACGACGGCACCGCCAGACTGCTCCGGGGCGTCCTCGACGTCGACGAACGCACCGGCACCGCCCGGCTGAGGCCCGAGGTCGCCGCGGCCGACGAGATGGCCCTCGACGCGCGCTCGACGAGGACTGCACGCATGCGGAGGGACGCCTGATGCCGACCTGCGACGAGGGGCACGACTCGGCCGCCGAGGACTACTGCGAGGTGTGCGGCAGTTCCATGAGGCCGGCTGCCGGCCACCATGCCTCGGAGATTCCGCCGGCGCTCTGCCCCGCTTGTCGCGCACCCGTCACCGGTCGCTTCTGCGAGGTCTGCGGGAACGACTCGGCACTCCAGCCGCCCGACGACGCGCCGGCTCAGGAGGGCGACGGCGCCGAGTGTCCAGCCGTGTGGACCGTCGTCATCGGCGCCGATCCCGACTTCTACGGGCGGGTCGTCGCCCGCGGCGGACCGGACACCGTCGAGTTCCCAGAGGTGTTTCCCGAGCGCCGGATCAGGTTGCGGCACAGCACCACACTGATCGGCCGCCGTCACCGGGAGCAGGGGGTGCAGCCCGGCATCGACCTCGGCATCCATCCCGTCGACCGCGGCGTCTCCACTCAGCACGCGGTGCTCCGCCTGAGCGCCACCGGCCTGACCGTCACCGACCTCGGATCGACCAACGGCACCAGCCTGAACGGAAGCGACGACTTCCTCGGCAACGGCGAGGAGACGCCGCTGACGGACGGCGACCGCATCCACGTCGGCGCGTGGACGACGATCACGATCGTGCGAGAGCCCGGCGAGGGCAGGAGAACCGGATGAGCCAAGAGGCATTGAACCGCGAATTGCAGGACGCTCGGGAGCAGTCCGCGGCCAGTCGCGAGATCCTCGCAGCGCTCGGTCGGGACGTCGCCAACCCGGGCGCGGTGCTCGACACCGTCCTCGAATACGCCGCGCGGCTGTGCGGGGCGCGGGCCGCACAGCTGTTCCTCCTCGACGGCGATGTGTTCCGCCTGTCCCGCGTCTCCGGGGAGACCCCCGAGGATTACCGCCGCTACCTCCTGGCACACCCGATCTCCAGGAATCGTTCCTCCACGGTCGGCCGGGCCGCCGAGGACCGGCGCACCCACCAGATCGCCGACGTACTGGGTGACGCCGACTATGGGCGACACGATCTGCAGCGCCTGACCGGCTTCCGCACCCTGCTCTCCACTCCGATGCTCCTGCAGGACGAGGTGGTCGGCGTGGTGTCCATGTGGCGCACGGATGTCGCGCCCTTCGACGAGCGGGAGCGCACACTGCTGGAGGAGTTCGCCGTACAGGCCGCGATCGTGCTGCGACAGGTCGACCTGATGCGGGCGCTGGAGGCGCGGGGCACAGAACTGTCCACCAAAGTCCAACAGCTGGAATCACTTCGGCAGGTCGACGAGGCGGTCGGCTCGAGCCTCGACCTGGACGAGGTGCTCAAACGGATCATCAGCAATGCGGTACGACTGACCAACCTCGGATTCGGCGACATCACCCTGAGAACCGACGGCGGATCGATCCTCGAGTACGACGGCGTGACGGACACCTTCCACGTGCGCGCGTTCGGTAGCAGCCGACGCCTGCTCGAGCAGTTGCGCGAGATCACCATCGACCGCGAATCCACGATCGTCGCTCGAACCGCGGACGCCCACACGCCCCTGGAGATCCCCGACCTCGAGCACGCCGAACTCGACCCCTTCCTGGACATCCTGTTCCGGGACGGGTGGCGCTCTCTTCTCGCGGTGCCGATGCGCGCCGGTGACCGGATGGTCGGCGTCCTGGTGATCCGGCGGCGGGGCACCGGCAGGTTCCCGCCGGATCTCATGGAGCTGCTCCAGACCTTCGCCAACCAGTCGGCGCTGGCCATCGTCAACGCCCGGCTGTTCCGAGAGCTGGAGACCAAGACACGCGAGCTGGAGATCGCCAGCAACCACAAGTCCGAATTCCTGGCGAGCATGTCCCACGAACTCCGCACCCCGCTCAACGCGGTGATCGGGTTCTCAGAAGTGTTGCTGGAGCGCATGTTCGGCGAGCTCAACGAACGCCAGGACGAGTACCTGCGCGACATCTGGAACTCCGGCCGGCACCTGCTCGAACTCCTCAACGAGATCTTGGACCTGTCAAAGGTGGAAGCCGGTCAGATGGTGCTCGAGTCGAGGACCTTCAGTGTGCACGGCGCACTGGACTACACGCTGCGGATGGTTCGTGAGCGCGCCGCCCTGCACGCGATCACGGTTTCGGTGCACGTGGCCGACGACGTCGACATGATCGAGGCCGACGAACTTCGGTTCCGGCAGGTGGTGCTCAACCTGCTGTCCAACGCCGTCAAGTTCACACCGGACGGGGGGGACGTGTCCGTCCGGGCGTTCCTGGACGGCACGGACCTGGTGATCACCGTCACCGACACCGGGATCGGGGTGGCGCCCGACGATCAGGAGCGCATCTTCGAATCGTTCCAGCAGGGCCGCCGGGGCGTCTCCAAGGAGGAGGGCACCGGCCTTGGCCTGACCCTGTCACGGCGCATCGTCGGACTGTTCGGCGGGCGGATGTGGTTGGAGAGCACCGTCGGCGTGGGAAGCACATTCGGCTTCACCGTCCCGGTCCAGCCGGGCCGCGACGACCCCGACGCACCCGCCGCACCCGGCGAGCTACCCGTGGTCGTGCTGGTCGACGACGACCGGGCGTCACTGGACCTGATCACCGCCTACCTCGAGGGGTCACCGGTACGGGTACTGCGGGCATCCGACGGCGCGCAGGCCCTCGATCTGGTGCGCAGGGTGCTCCCGGCCGCGGTGGTGCTCGACCTCAGGCTGCCGGTGGTCGACGGCTGGCAGGTGCTCGCCGAACTCAAGGCAGACCGCGACACCGCGGGCATCCCGGTGGTGATCGCCTCCGTCGTCGACGACCGGATCCGCGGCATGACACTCGGCGCGGACGCGTACCTGCGGAAGCCGGTCAGCCGCGACGAGGTGGTGAATGCGCTTCGCAGCGTAGGCATACCGGCCGTCGCGGGAACAGGTGACGCACATCTGGCGACGGGGGCACCATGACCGACGAACCGGTGACCGTACTGGCCGTGGACGACCAACCGCAGAACCTGCGACTGCTCGACGCGGTCCTCACTCCCCGCGGATACCAGGTGCTGACCGCGCAGTCGGGCGGTGATGCGTTGACGCTGCTCGGAAGTCGCGACGTGGACCTCGTGCTGCTCGACGTCGTGATGCCCGAACTGGACGGCTACGAGGTCTGCCGCCGGATCCGGTCCGATCCCGCGACTGAGTTCCTCCCCGTGGTGATGATCACCGCGAGTGGGAGCGAACAGCGCCTGGCCGCATTGACCGCCGGCGCGGACGACTTCATCACCAAGCCGTTCGACCAGAGCGAGCTGCTGGCCCGCGTCGCGTCGCTGGCGCGCATCAAGCGGTATCACGACACCATCCGGCGCCAGGCCGACGAGTTGGCCCGGTGGAACGCCGAACTCGAGGCCAGGGTCGCCGAACAGGTCGGCGAGCTCGAGCGCACCAACCGGCTGCGACGCTTCCTCTCACCCCAGCTCACGGATCTCGTGATCAGCGACGAGCACCTGCTGGAAAGCCATCGCCGCGAGATCGTGGTGCTCTTCGCCGATCTGCGGAACTTCACCCCGTTCGCCGAGACGAGTGAACCCGAGGAGGTGATGGCCGTGCTGGCGGAGTATCACCGCGCGATGGGTGCGTCGGTGCATGCCCACGGAGGCACGCTCGAGCGGTTCACCGGGGACGGCATCATGGTCTTCTTCAACGATCCGGTGCCGTGCGATGACGCCGCATGGCGCGCGGTCCGGACGGCGATCGAGATCCGCGACGCCGTTCAGGAACTCGCGGCGCGGTGGCGTCGTCACGGCCACGACCTCGCACTGGGCATCGGGATAGCCCAGGGCTTCGCGACGCTGGGCCGGATCGGCTTCGAAGGGCGTTTCGACTACGCGGCGATCGGCAGCGTCACCAATCTCGCTGCGCGCCTGTGCTCCGACGCCGGGCCGTGGCAGGTGCTGGTCACCGACCGGGTGCTCGCCGCCGTCGAGCAGACGTCGCGATCAGAGTTCGTGGGCGACGTCCAGCCCAAGGGATTCAGCCGATCGGTGCGAGTCCACAACATCAGCGCGATACAGGAGATGAGCCCATGACCCGATCAGTGACCGACAGCAGACCGCTGTCGCAGCTCGACGAGGACGAGCGCTACCGCACCTTCGACGCCCTCCAGACGTCCATGCCCTCGGTGTGGGAGTCGATGCGCGCCGGCTTCGCCGATGAATCGGTGGTGGTGGTCCCGTCGATCAGCATGGACGGCCCGACGGCCAGAAGCGGCACCGTCATGCAGGCCATGGAGGAACGGGCGCTGTTCCTGCTGCTGTTGCTGCGCCAACCACGGCTGCGGATGATCTACGTGACATCCCAGCCGGTGTCCGAGTCGATCGTGGAGTACTACCTGGGCCTGCTGCCGGGCGTGATCCCCCGCCATGCCCGCGCGCGCCTGACGGTGGTCCCGGTCGGCGACGCCTCGCCTGAACCGCTCAGCTCGAAACTCCTCGCCCGGCCGCGGCTGCTGCGCGAGATCCGCGCGCTGATCCCGAATCCCGCCCGCTGCCACCTGATCCCGTACAACACCACGCCGCTGGAGCGGGATGTCGCGCTGAGCCTCGGCATCCCGATGTACGGTGCGGATCCCCGGCTCGCCGACCTCGGCACGAAATCCGGCTGCCGCAGGATGTTCGAGCAGCTCGGGGTGACGTGCCCGGTCGGAGCGGAAGACCTGCACACCCTCGACGACATCGTGGGCGGAGTGCAGCGCATGCGCGCCCGCAGGCCCTCGCTCACCCAGGCCATCGTCAAGCTCAACGACGGCGTCTCCGGTTCGGGCAACGCCCTCGTCGATCTGCGCGGGCTGCCTGCGCAGGGCTCACCGGACGAAGCGACGGCGATCACCGAACGCCTGCTCGGCATGCAGTTGGAGGCACCCAACCTCGCCTTGGACGTCTACCTGAAGGCCTTCGAGCAGTACGGCGGCATCGTCGAGGAGCGGATCACGGGCGTCGCGCTGACGAGCCCGAGCGTCCAGATGCGAGCGCTGCCGGACGGCACGGTGGAGTTGCTGTCCACCCATGACCAGCTGCTCGGCGGCGCCAGCGGTCAGAAGTACCTCGGCTGCGTCTTCCCCGCGGACCCCGGCTACGCCGGGCTCATCTCCCGGCCCGCGATGGTGATCGGCAGGCACCTGGCCCAGCTCGGGGTGCTCGGACGGTTCGCCGTGGACTTCGTGGTGGTGCAGGACGCGGACGGTGCCTGGACGCCGTACGCGATCGAGCTCAACCTGCGCAAGGGCGGCACCACCCATCCGTTCCTGACGCTGCAGTTCCTGACCGACGGCCACTACGACGGTGAGCGCGGTGTCTATCTGACCCCGAGCGGCAGCTCGAAGTACCTGGTGGCCACCGACCACTTCGAGGATGACAGCCTCCGGGCGCTCACGGTCGACGACCTCTTCGACATCGTGGTGAACCACGGTCTGCACTTCGATCAGTCACGGCGCACCGGTGTGGTGTTCCACATGATCAGCTGCCTGACGGAGTGCGGTCGCGTCGGGTTGACCGCCGTCGGGGACAACCCGGAGGACGCGCGACGCATCTACGAGGAGGCGCAGGCCGTGCTCCGCCGGGAGGCGGGGGCGGCTCTCGAGGAGTGGCCGGTGGGCACCGGCTACTGAAAACTGCAGAAATCGCCGGACCTTCTGAGTGGTCGACCTACCATGAACCGCCTGAATCGGGGTTCTGAGGTGTGCCCATGACGAAGTCCGAGCACCCGGCGGTCCGCACCTTCCTGTTCACCGACATCGAGGGTTCGACACGACGCTGGGAGGCCGACGCCGAGGCGATGCGGGCAGCGCTCGCCGCTCATGACGCCGTGCTGCGCGCCGCTGTGGCCGCCCGCGGCGGCGAGGTGTTCAAGCACACCGGTGACGGCGTGTGCGCGGCATTCGGCTCGCCGAACGACGCCGTCTACGCCGCGGTGGCCGCGCAGCGGGCGCTCGAGCTGCCGGTGAGGATGGGCATCGCCACGGGTGAAGCCGAGGAGCGCGACAGCGACTACTTCGGTCCGGTGCTCAACCGGGCCGCCCGGGTGATGGCGGCCGGCCACGGCGGACAGATCCTTCTAGACGGCGCCTCCGCAGGTCTCGTCACGAACATCGGCCTGATCGCCCTGGGCACGAAGCGGTTACGCGACATCGCTGCGCAGGTCGAGGTGTTCCAAGTGCACGCCGACGGACTCGCGGACGAGTTCCCGCCGCTGAAGACGCTCGATGCGGTCGTGGGAAATCTACGGCGACCGGCGACTCGCCTCCTCGGCCGCGATGACGATCTCGCCGGGCTGCTGACCTCCATCCGGGAACACCGCCTGGTCACACTCACGGGTGTCGGCGGCGTCGGCAAGACCCGGCTCGCGGTGGAGGTTGCCGCCCGCAGCGCACCACAGTTCCCGGACGGAGTGTGGCTGATCGAATTCGCCGCAGTCACCGACCTCGCGGCGGTGCCCGAGGCGGTGGCAGCCGTGCTCGGCATCGTCCAACAGCCCGGCATGACGCCGGCCGACAGTGTGGCCACTGCTCTGGTGGGCCGGTCCCGGTTGCTCGTCTTCGACAACTGCGAACACGTGCTCGACGCGGCGGCCGTCCTGACGGAGTCGATCCTCGGTCGCTCGAGCTCGGTGCGGATCCTGGCGACGAGCCGCGAGGGACTCGGGGTGCCCGACGAGAGGATCTGGCCGGTGACGCCGCTGGGATGCGACGGTATCGCGTCCACGGCCTTCGACTTGTTCATCGAGCGCGCGCATGCCGTTGCGCCCGGGTTGCCATTGCGCGACAACAGCGACGCCGTCGTCGACATCTGCCGACGCCTCGACGGCATACCGCTGGCACTCGAGCTCGCCGCTTCCCGCATGCAGTCGATGACCGTCATCGAACTTCGAGACCGGCTGGACGACCGATTCCGGTTGCTCGTCCGATCAGGCCGGGGCAACACCCGTCACCACGCGCTGCGCCACGCCGTCCGGTGGTCGTTCGACCTGCTGGACGAGAACGAAAGACGAACCCTCGCCGTGTGTTCGGTGTTCGCCGGTGGGTTCGACCTCACTGCCGCCGACGCCGTGACCGGAATCGGCGACGAGGTGGGCACCCTGAACCTGCTCGATGCGCTGGTCCGCAAGTCACTCGTTGTGGCGGACCGGTCGTCGAGCCGGACGCGGTACTCGATGCTGGAGACCATCCGGCAGTACGGCGAAGAACACCTCGAAGCCTCAGGCGAGGCGGCCGATGCCCGCAAAGCCCACGCACGTCATTTCGCCGGACTCGAAAGTGAGGTGCTGGCTCGGTGGGACGGGCCCCGCCAGCGCGAGACCTACGCGTGGTACGCCGACGAGCTGGCGAACCTGCGTGTGGCGTTCAATTGGGCAGCCGCACAACTCGACTTCGACACGGCGGCCGCGATCGCCGTGTACACCGCATTCCTCGGCGGATGGATCGAACAACACGAACCGGCGCGTTGGGCGGAATCACTGATCGACGCGGCCAAGGCGAGCCGCCACCCACGCCTGGGCCAGCTCTACGTCGCCGCCGCAGAGTGCTACCGGACGGGACGGCTGACGCCCGCCGTCGAGTACGCCGACGCCAGCGCCGCACTGATCACCGATGACCGCTATTCGCGCTCGCCGTTCGGGATCGAGCCCACCGCGCTCGGCGGCACCTACATCACCGTGGGCGCCGCGGACCGATGGCTCGAACTGTTCCGTGATACCGACACAACGGAACTGAACACGTTCAACCAGGGCTCGCTGGTGATGGCTCTGCTCACGTCGGGACGACTGGAAGAGGCGAAAGTCGCGTGTGCAAGGCTACTTTCGTGTATCGAAACCACCGATAATCCAGGCGCTCGCGCGTATGGGCTGCTCGCCTACGGCTACGTGCGACGCATCGACGACGCCGCCGTCGCGTACGACACCCTGCGGCGCGGGCTGTCGATCGCGATCGACAGCGGCAATCGGATGACCGAGGCCTATCTGTTGGTCAACCTCTCGTCGATGGTCGGCACGCACGGCGACGCGAAGGACGCGCTCGACTTCCTGGCGTCGGCAATCGAGAACTTCGCCGATGCCGGCACCTACTCCCACATGGTCAGTCCGCTGGGCGTTCTCGCTTCCGCACTCGACCGCATCGGCGTCCACGACGGCGCCGCCGTGATCATCGGGTTCGCGGCGACGGCCTTCGCTCGCGCCACTTTCCCCGAAGTCGCCGCCACCGAAACTCACCTGCGTCAGACGCTCGGCGACGACGAGTACGCCCGACTCCGCCGGCTGGGTGAGAACATGGCGAACTCCGCGATCGCGCAGTACGCCCTCGAACAGATCGACCGGGCGCGCACGCTCACCTAGCGTCGAGCGTGCGCCGTCGCCGACGATTCACGGCGTGTCGACCGGCAGACACGCACGCTCGCGCAGAACTGGCGTGCAGCTACTCCGCTTCGGCGAGGCGGGTCTTCAGCGCGTCGAACTCGTCCTTGATGCCGGTGGGCAGTTTCTCGCCGACGAATTCGAACCACTCCTCGATCAGCGGCAGTTCCTTACGCCACTCCTCGGGGTTCACGGCGAGCGCCTCGTCGACGTCGGCGGCGTCCACGTCGAGGCCCTCGAGGTCGAGGTCCTCGGCGGTGGGCACGATGCCGATCGGCGTGGTCTTGCCGTCGGCCTTGTGCTCGATGCGCTCGACGGCCCACTTCAGCACGCGGCTGTTCTCACCGAAGCCCGGCCACAGGAAGCGGCCGTTGTCGCCACGGCGGAACCAGTTGACGAAGAACACCGCGGGCAGCTTGGACTCGTCGGCGTTCTTGCCGATGTCGATCCAGTGCTGGAAGTAGTCACCGACGTTGTAGCCCAGGAACGGCAGCATCGCCATCGGGTCGCGGCGCACGGTGCCCACCTTGCCCTCGGCGGCCGCGGTCTGCTCGGAACCCAGTGTGGCGCCGATGAACACGCCGTGCTGCCAGTCGCGGGCCTGGGTGATCAACGGGACGGTGGTCTTGCGACGGCCGCCGAACAGGATCGCCGAGATCGGCACGCCCTGCGGGTCGTCCCACTCGGGGGCCAGCGTCGGGCACTGCGAGATCGGGGTGCAGTAGCGCGAGTTCGGGTGCGCCGCCTTGGTTTCCGTCTCACGCAGGACCCAGTCGTTGCCCTTCCAGTCGATCAGGTGGTCGGGCTCGCCCTCCAGGCCCTCCCACCACACGTCGCCGTCGTCGGTCTTGGCGACATTGGTGAAGACGGTGTTGCCCTTGGCGATCGTCTTCATGGCGTTGGGGTTGGAGTCCCAGTTGGTGCCGGGCGCGACACCGAAGAACCCGAACTCGGGGTTGGTGGCGTAGAGCCGGCCGTCCTTGCCGAACCGCATCCACGCGATGTCGTCACCGACGGTCTCGGCGCGCCAGCCCGGGATGGTGGGCTGCAGCATCGCGAGGTTGGTCTTGCCGCACGCCGACGGGAACGCCGCGGCGATGTAGTAGGCCTTGTCCTCGGGCGAGATCAGCTTGAGGATCAGCATGTGCTCGGCGAGCCAGCCCTCGTCGCGGGCCATCGCCGACGCGATCCGCAGCGAGTAGCACTTCTTGCCCAGCAGGGCGTTGCCGCCGTAGCCGGAACCGAAGCTCCAGATCTCGCGGGTCTCGGGGAAGTGGGTGATGTACTTCGTGTCGTTGCACGGCCAAGGCACGTCCTGCTGGCCCGGCTCCAGCGGTGCGCCGATCGAGTGCAGCGCCTTGACGAAGAAGCCGTCCTCGCCGATCTTCTCCAGCGCCGCGGCGCCCATCCGGGTCATCGTGCGCATCGACACCACGACGTACTCGGAGTCGGTGATCTCCACACCGAGCTTGGGATCCTCGGAATCCAGGGGGCCCATGCAGAAGGGCACCACCCACATCGTGCGGCCGCGCATGGAGCCGCGGTACAGGTCGGTCATGATGCCGCGCATCTCGGCCGGGTCCATCCAGTTGTTCGTCGGGCCTGCGTCGATCTCGCGCTCCGAACAGATGTAGGTGCGTGACTCGACACGGGCGACGTCGGAGGGATCGGACAGCGCCAGGTAGGAGTTGGGCTGCTTCTTGTCGTTGAGCTTCTGGAACGTGCCCGCCTCGACGAGCTGTGCGGCGAGGCGCTCGTACTCCTCCTGGGAACCGTCGGCGAATGCCACCCGGTCGGGCTGTGTCAGCTCGGCGATCTCCCGAACCCAGGCGAGCAGGCCCTGATGCTTGGTCGGTGCGGTGTCCAGACCCGGAATAGTCGCTGAGGTCATCTCTCGTCTCCTGCATCTTCTGCTGACGGGCGCTGCCGGACGCAGACCCCGACGCCGCCGAAACTACGAAATCAGTGGTGCTGCGGTCGTCCCTTGTAGTGAGGTTAACGTGGGTGACATACCCGGGGAAATTCTGGATCATGTCCGATCACTCACAGGAACGATTCAGAAAACTCCTTCCCGCCGGTTGACCGATTCAGTTCCCGGCCGAATCCTCCGACGACACCCGTTCGGCATCGGCCGACGGGCGCGAGCCGTTGGTCGCCGTCGCCGGGGCCGACCCGTAGAGCTCGGTGCTCACGGCGTCGAGCGCCCGCTGCAGCGGCG
>NZ_JAUMSQ010000278.1:0-11510 GCF_030519285.1 Mycolicibacterium arseniciresistens | reverse complement strand
TGCGGCCGGCGTCGACACGGCGTGACCGCGGCAGCGTCGAGGCCGGCGTGCCCGCCAGCCTGCGCAACCCGTCGCCGGCCAGGAAACCGGTCCGCACCAGTGCCCGGGACGCGCGGTTGATCGACGGCAGCAGCGGCACCAACTGCGGCATCGCGGTCACCAGGTGAGGCGCGTTGCGCGACATCAGGATTCCGCGCTCGACGGCGCTTCGCCGGGCGATGCCCACGTGGCCCGACGCGAGGTAACGCAGCCCGCCGTGCACCAGTTTCGAGCTCCACCGGCTGGTGCCGAAGGCCAGGTCGTGCTTCTCGACCAGCACCACGGACAGCCCGCGGGTGACCGCGTCGAGCGCGATTCCGGCACCGGTGATTCCGCCACCGATGACGACGACATCGATTCTTGCGCCGTCGCCCAGGGCGGTGAGCTCGGTCCTGCGGCGGGCGACGTTCAGCGCGGTCGTCGTACCGGTCATGGTGCGAGGTATCCGTTCAGCGAGTGTTCGAGTTCGGTCGCCAGCGCGGCGGCGTCGAGG
This sequence comes from Mycolicibacterium arseniciresistens, assembly GCF_030519285.1. Lineage (NCBI taxonomy): Bacteria > Bacillati > Actinomycetota > Actinomycetes > Mycobacteriales > Mycobacteriaceae > Mycobacterium > Mycolicibacterium arseniciresistens. The sequence goes on along the minus strand of NZ_JAUMSQ010000278.1, from coordinate 10,978 downwards.
ATGGGCGCGATGGTCTGGGCCGAGAGAATGGTCGACTGGGTGATCAGCAGGCACATCGCCGCGAGCTGGCGCGCGTCGCCCGGCCGGACGCTGCCTTCGTCCTGGGCCGCCTTCAACTCGCCGGTGACGGTGTCGAGCAGGATCTGCTGGCTGGTTCCGAGGCGCTCGGAGAGATAGAGCATCGCCAGCTCCGGCGCCTCGTGCAGCACCGCCATGATGACGTCGTCGCGGCGGAGCCGCCCTGCCACCGCGACGATGCGTTCGACCACCCACCTGCGGCCCACGCCGCCGCTGGGCACGTCGTCCAGGGCATGGGTGATCCGCAGGGTCAGCACCGCCGCCAGGATCGACCGGGTGTCGGGGAAACGCCGGTACACCGTCGGCCTGCTCACCCCGGCGCGGCGGGCGATCTCGGCGAGGGTCACCCGGGCCACTCCGAAGGCGAGCACGCATTCGGCCGCCGCGTCGAGGATGCGTTCTTCGACGGACGTCTCCATTGCTTTACTGCTTGACAGCATGTGTAACACTGTAACGCATGAGCCGACCCGATGCACCGCCGCCGATGAAGTGGAACGCCTGGGGTGACCCGGACGCTGCGAAACCGCTCTCGGACGGCATTCGCTCGCTGCTGGAGCAGGCGCTCGGGGTGGACGCGCAGCCCCGCGCCGAGCTGGAGATCGACGAGGTGCGGCTGCGTCCGTCGGCGCTGTCGGCCGGCGATCGTGAGGCGTTGTCCGCCATCGTCGGCGACCCGCACGTGATCACCGACGACAAGGGCCGGCTGCTGCGGGCGGGCGGCAAGTCGACGCTCGACCTGCTCCGCCGGCGGGACCGCGGCGAGCAGGATGCCCCCGACGCGGTGGTGTTGCCCGGCGACGAGGCAGAGGTGGCGGGCGTGCTGGAGCACTGCGCCCGGCAGCGCATCGCGGTGGTGCCGTTCGGCGGCGGCACGAGCGTCGTGGGCGGCGTCGATCCGCTGCGCGCCGACTTCTCCGCCGTGGTGTCCCTGGACCTGCGCCGGCTCGACCAGCTGCACCACCTCGACCCGGTCTCCGGTGAGGCCGAACTCGGCGCGGGCGTCACCGGTCCGCAGGCCGAGACTCTGCTTGCGGCGCAGGGGTTCTCACTCGGCCACTTCCCGCAGAGCTTCCAGTTCGCCACCATCGGCGGGTTCGCGGCCACCCGATCGTCGGGTCAGGGCTCGGCCGGCTACGGCCGATTCGACGACATGGTTCGCGGTGTGCGCGCGGTGACCCCGGCCGGGGTGCTCGACCTTGGCCGCGCGCCGGCGTCGGCGGCTGGACCGGACCTCCGCCAGCTCCTGGTCGGCTCCGAGGGGGTGTTCGGCGTGATCACCCGGGTGCGGGTGCGCGTGCATCCCGTCCCGGAGGTGACCCGCTACGAGGCATGGTCGTTCCCCGACTTCTCCACCGGCGCAGCGGCATTGCGCGCCGTCGTGCAGACCGGCACCGGCCCGACGGTGATGCGGTTGTCCGACGAGGCCGAGACGGGCGTCAACCTGGCGACGTCCGAGAGCATCGGTGAGCAGTCGATCACCGGCGGGTGCCTGGCGATCACCACCTTCGAGGGCACCGCCGCGCACGCGCAGAGCCGCCACGACGAGACGAGGACGGTGCTCGCGGCCCGCGGCGGCACGTCGCTGGGCGAGGAGCCCGCGCGGGCGTGGGAGCACGGGCGGTTCAACGCGCCGTACCTGCGTGACGCGCTGCTCTCGGCCGGGGCGCTGTGCGAGACGCTGGAGACCGCCACCAACTGGTCGAACGTTCCGGCACTCAAGGACGCGGTCACGCAGGCGTTGACCGGTGCGTTGGCGGATTCCGGCACGCCGGCGCTGGTGCTGTGCCACATTTCGCACGTGTACCCGACCGGCGCATCGCTGTACTTCACCGTGGTGGCCGGACAGCGAGGGAACCCGATCGAACAGTGGCGCACGGCCAAGGCGGCGGCGTCGGACGCGATGGTCCGCACCGGCGGGACGATCACCCATCACCACGCCGTCGGCGCCGACCATCGGCCGTGGATGGCCGACGAGATCGGCGACCTCGGTGTCGCGGTGCTGCGCGCCGTCAAGGCGACGCTCGACCCCACCGGGATCCTCAACCCGGGCAAGCTGATTCCGTGACAGGGCAGATCGGCCGCATCACGCTGCTGACCAACCCGATGTCGGGCCACGGCAACGCACCCCATGCCGCGCAGCGCGCAGTCGCCCGCTTCCAGCAGCGCGGGGTCGACGTGTGCGAGATCGTCGGCACCGATGCCGCGCATGCGCGCCGACTCGTCGACGAGGCACTCGCCGCGGGGACCGACGCGCTGGTGGTGGCGGGCGGCGACGGGGTGATCTCGCTGGCGCTGCAGGCGCTCGCGCTGGGCGACGTGCCGTTGGGCATCGTCCCCGCGGGCACCGGCAACGACCACGCCCGCGCCTTCGGCGTGCCCACGGGTGACCCCGAGGCCGCGGCGGACATCGTCGTCGACGGCCGGACCGAGACGATCGACCTCGGCCGGATCGACGACGCAGGCGGTGCGGCCAAGTGGTTCGGGACCGTGATGGCCGCGGGGTTCGACTCGCTGGTCAGTGACCGCACCAACCGCATGCGCTGGCCGCACGGCCGGATGCGATACAACGTCGCGATGGTGGCCGAGCTGTCCCGGCTGCGGCTGCTGCCGTTCCGGCTGACCTTCGACGACGGCGAGGAGACGGTCACCGACCTGACGCTCGCCGCCTTCGGCAACACCCGCAGCTACGGCGGCGGCATGCTGATCTGCCCCGACGCCGACCACACCGACGGCCTGCTCGACATCACGATGGTGCATTCGGCGTCACGCACCAAGCTGATCCGGTTGTTCCCCACGGTGTTCAAGGGCACCCATGTCGGCCTCGCCGAGGTGACCACCGCACGGGCCCGCCGGGTCCACGTCGATTCACCGGGCATCAACGCCTACGCCGACGGCGACTACGCGTGCCCGCTGCCGGTCACCGTGTCGGCGGTGCCGCGGGCGCTCCGCGTGCTGCGGGCCGCTGCCTAACCGACTCCGCGGCTCAGCCAGCTGACCTCGGCGCCTGCGCCGCCGTCCCGGTAGGGCTCCAGCGCCTCGTCCCAGGCGGTGCCGAGCACCGAGTCCAATTCGGCGGCCAGCATGTCGGCGCCGGAGGCCATCAACGTCCGCAACCGCATCTCGCCGACCATCACGTCGCCGTTGGCGCTCATCGCCCCACTCCACAGCCCCAGCTGCGGGGTATGGCACCAGCGGTGCCCGTCCACGCCGGGGCTCGGGTCCTCGGTCACCTCGAAACGCAGCACCGACCAGGAGCGCAGGGCGTTGGCCAACTGGCCGCCGGTGCCCACCGGTCCGACCCAGTTGGTGACCGCGCGCAGCTGTCCGGGCATGGCCGGCTGCGGCGTCCACTTCAGATTCGCCCTCGCCTGGAGGGTCGACGACAACGCCCACTCGACATGCGGGCATACCGCCGCGGGAGAGGCATGGACGTACACCACGCCAGTCGACGCGTCGGCGAACTGGTTCAACGCACGCATAGCTGCTCCTTCGGCTCCACGAGGGACGTCTTCCCCAACGACCTGGTGATTCCGAGTTGTAGCTGTGTCGTGCGTGTCTATTGTGCCTCGTGAGACACCTGTTGCGCTAGTCTGCGCCGAATTCTCTCAGGACACCGTCAGAGATCGCCGGCCACGGCTCATGGGCCCAGTCGCCGAAATCCCGGTCACCCAGCACCACCAGCGCCAGGTCCGCGTCCGGATCGACCCACAGAAACGTGCCGGTCTGGCCGAAATGCCCGTACGTCGCCCCGCTGTTCGCCGAGCCGGTCCAGTGCGGCGACTTGCCGTCGCGGATCTCGAAGCCCAGCCCCCAGTCGTTGGGACGCTGCCGGCCGTAGCCGGGCAGTACGCCGTCGAGTCCGGGAAACTGCACGGTGGTGGCCTGCTCGTGCAGTTGCGCCGACACCGTGACGGGCCGCAGCAGGTCCTGCGCGAAGGCCACGAGGTCGGACACCGTGGCCGTCGCGCCGTAGCCCGCGGCCCCCGCACCACCCTCGAGCGACGAGTCGGTCATGCCGAGCGGCTCGAACACCGCCTCGGACAGGTACCGGCCGAACTCGATCTCGGTGGCCGACTCGAGGGTCTGCGCCAGCACCGCGAACCCGTGATTCGAGTAGATCCGCCGCGCGCCGGGCTCGGCCATCACCTCGTCGGACCGCATGTTGTAGCCGGCGGTGTGCGCCAGCAGGTGGCGCACCGTCGACCCCGGTGGTCCGGCGGGCGTGTCCAGCTCGACGGCGCCCTCCTCCACTGCGACGTGCGCGGCGCGGGCGACGAGCAGTTTCGTCACCGAAGCCAGCGCGAAGCGGCGCTGCTGGTCGCCGTGACAGGCGAGCGGACCCGCGGGCCCGACGACCGCCGCAGCGACGTGGTCGACCGGCCAGTCGGCGATCGCGTCGAGTGCTGCCACGCCTGCAGCCTAAGTGGTGCTCCACGCGGTGCCGATCGCCGACACGTGGCGGGCGTCCGTGCCGCAGCACCCGCCGAGCACGGCCACCGCGGGCAACCGGTCGCGCAGCAGCAGGTGCTGGGCCGCGAGGTCGGCGGGATCACCGTCGTCGAGTTCGGTGGCCTCGTCCAGCTCGGCGTGGCTCTTCACCGACGCGTTGGCGCGCAGGCCGAGCAGGCGCTCCCACGGGCCGTCCTGCCGCAGCACGCCGGCGAAGTGGGTCGGATGCGCGCAGTTCACCATGAAGTACGCGGCCCCGGCAGACGTCGCCGCGTCCACCTGTTCGATCGCCTCGGCCAGCGGCTGGCCGGTCGGCAGCCGGCCGTCGGTCTCGACGGTGAACGAGATCGCCGACGGGATATCGGCCGCCGCCGCGGCGCGCACGATGCCGATCGCCTCTTCGGCGTTGGTCATCGTGATCGCCGTCACCTGGTCGGCCGAGGTGTCGGCGAACGTTCCGATCTGCACCGCGTGGTAGCGCTCGGCGTCCTCGGGCGTCATGGCGGTGCCGGGATCGTAGCCGTCACCGCGCGGGCCCACGCATCCGCTCACCACGACGGTGATGCCGTCGGCCGTGGCCGCCGTCCTGATCTCCTCCGCCAGCGCGACGGCCGAGCGGTTGACCGCGTCGAGTCGCTCCGCCGAGTAGCCCAGCAGCGAGGCCCAGTCCGGGTTCGCGCGCCAGGTCGGTGTCTCCATCACGAATCCGGCGCCCAGCCGGCGGGCGATGTCGAGGTAGCTGTCGTAGTAGCGCCGCAGGCGGGCCCGGTGCTCGGGAACGTCGAGCAGGGGGAACGCGGCGAAGCTCGGCAGGTCCATCCCGTCGAGGAAGACCAGTTCGGTCTCCAGACCGCCGTCGGTGATGAACAATCCGTTGCCACCGGTCTGCGGGAGTGGCCGGCCGGTGCCCGACGGCTGCGACTCGATGGTCGTCATGGGGTCATCTCCAGGCGACGTAGTAGTTGTTCAGGATGTCCGACTCGATCTCGCGGACCTCGACGTCGTCGAACCCGGCGTCCGCGAGCATCGAGGTGGCCAGCTGGCGGCCCCAGCAGGTGCCGAGTCCCGCCCCGCCCAGCCCCAGCGACACGCTCATGCAGTGCAGCGTCGACACGGTGTAGAGGTAGGTCGCCAGCGGCGCGCCGACGTTGTCCTCGACTTGGCTCGACGCCTTGATGTCGACCATCAGCAGCACCCCGCCGGGCCGCAACGCGCGGTGGATGTTCTCCAGCACCCGCGACGGCCGGGCCTGGTCGTGGATCGCGTCGAAAACCGTGATGAGGTCGTAGGTCTGGGCCGCGTCGAGCTCGGCCACGTCGGCGGCGACGAACTGGGCGTTGGCCAGCCCGGAACGGGCCGCCTCGGCCCGGCCGACCCCGAGCCCCTCGTCGGAGAAGTCGATGCCGGTGAACCGGCTGGCGGGGAACGCCTTCGCCATCACGTTGACCGCATGCCCGCTGCCGCAACCGATGTCGGCGACGTCGATGCCGGCGGCGAGCCGCTCGGGCAGCCCGGTCACCAACGGCAGCACGGAATCGACCAGCGCGGCGTCGAACACCTCGCCGCTCTGCTCGGCCATCAGTGTGTGGAAGCGCGGATAGTCGCCGTAGGACAGCCCGCCACCGGTGTGGAAGCAGCCGACGATCTTCTGCTCGACCTCGCCGAGCAGCGGGATGAACTGCGCAACCCGGGAGAGGTTGTCCGGTCCGGCGGCGCGGGTGAGCACCGCGGCGCGTTCTCCTGGAAGCGAATACGTGCCTGCTGTCGCGTCGAAGTCCACGACGCGCCCGGTGACCACTCCGCCCAGCCATTCGCGCACGTACCGCTCGTCGAGTCCGGCGGCGTCGGCGATCTGGGCACTGGTGGCGGGCGGCAGGCCGGCCATCGTGTCGAACAACCGGGTCTGGTGTCCGATGCTGAGCAGCAGCGCCAGGCTGGCCGCGTCGATCGCGCCCGCCATGCGTGCGGCGAAGTCCTCGGTGGCCTCGGCGGGTCTCTCGTGGTCGACAGTGGTCATGGCTCTCTCCCGGGCGGTCGGTTGGTGTCTGTGTCGTTGACGACGGCCGATGCGGCCGTCGGGTTCATTCGGCCGTGTCGCCGGGCGGCGCGAAGAACTCGAGCGCGATCCCGTCCGGGTCCCGGAAGCTCAGGCCGGAGCCGTAGCCGGCGTCGACGATCCCGCCGTGCGTCACTCCCGCCGCGTCCAGCCGACGCACCCAGTCCTCCAGGTCGCCGCGGTCCGCACAGCCGAACCCCACGTGGTCGAGCCCGATCCGGTATTCGGTGAAGGGGTCCTCCGGCGCGGGCCGGGTGTGTTGGTGCAGTCCCAGCAGCATGCCGCCACCGATGGGGAACACCACGTGCCGGAATCCGCCGTCGGTGTCCTCGTCGAGCACCGGGTCGGCGCCGATCAGCGTCCGGTACCACGGCACGCTGACGGACAGGTCGCGCACGGTCAGGGCGACGTGGGCGAGTGGGGCGAAATCCGTCATGAGATCTCCTCTCGGGCGCCAGAATGAACGGTAGCCCTGACGACCTCCGTTCTGGCGGCATCGGCAATTTCGCGAGAAGGCTCCGGTTCCGGGCCCATCGAGCCTGCGGGCAGAACCAAGCAGTTGTTAGGTTGTACGCCATGAGCCAGACGGTGCGAGGTGTGGTGTCCCGACGGAAGGGTGAGCCGGTCGAGGTGGTGGACATCGTCGTCCCCGACCCGGGTCCCGGCGAGGTGGTGGTCGACGTCGTGGCGTGCGGCGTCTGCCACACCGACCTGACCTACCGCGAGGGCGGCATCAACGACGAATACCCGTTCCTGCTCGGGCACGAGGCCGCGGGCACGGTGGAGTCGGTCGGCGACGGCGTCACCAACGTGGAGCCCGGTGACTTCGTCATCCTGAACTGGCGCGCGGTGTGCGGTCAGTGCCGCGCCTGCAAGCGGGGCCGGCCGCACCTGTGCTTCGACACCCACAACGCCGCCCAGAAGATGACGCTCACCGACGGCACCGAACTCACCCCGGCACTGGGCATCGGCGCGTTCGCCGACAAGACGCTGGTGCACGAAGGGCAGTGCACCAAGGTCGATCCCAGCGCCGATCCCGCGGTGGCCGGCCTCCTCGGCTGCGGCGTGATGGCCGGCATCGGAGCGGCGATCAACACCGGCGCCGTCAACCGGGACGACACCGTGGCCGTGATCGGTTGCGGCGGTGTGGGTGACGCGGCGATCGCCGGCGCGGCGCTGGTGGGCGCCAGGCGGATCATCGCCGTCGACACCGACGACAAGAAACTGCACTGGGCCCGCGAGTTCGGCGCCACCCACACCATCAACGCCCGCGACCTCGACGTCGTCGAGACCATCCAGGACCTCACCGACGGATTCGGCGCCGACGTGGTCATCGACGCGGTCGGCCGGCCGGAGACCTGGAAACAGGCGTTCTACGCCCGCGACCTCGCCGGCACGGTGGTCCTGGTCGGCGTGCCGACGCCCGACATGACGCTGGAGATGCCGCTCGTCGACTTCTTCTCCCGCGGTGGGTCACTGAAGTCCTCCTGGTACGGCGACTGCCTCCCCGAACGGGACTTCCCCACGCTGATCAGCCTCTACCTGCAGGGCCGATTGCCGCTGGAGAAGTTCGTGTCCGAACGCATCGGCTTGGAAGACGTGGAGTCGGCATTCGATCGCATGCACGCCGGTGAGGTCCTGCGGTCGGTGGTGATGCTCTGATGGGCAACATCGAGCGGATCGTCACCAGCGGCAAATTCGAACTCGACGGCGGCAGCTGGGATGTCGACAACAACATCTGGGTGGTCGGCGACGACTCCGACGTGGTGGTGTTCGACGCCGCGCACGACGCCGCGCCGATCGTGATGGCCGTCGGCGGCCGCAACGTGGTCGCGGTGGTCTGCACCCACGGCCACAACGATCACATCACCGTCGCCCCCGAGCTCGGCGATGCGCTCGACGCACCGGTGCTGCTGCACCCGGCAGACGACATGCTGTGGCAGATGACCCACCCCGACAAGGAGTTCCGCACCGTGTCCGACGGGGACACGCTCCGTGCGGGCGGTGTGGAACTGCGGGCGCTGCACACACCGGGGCACTCCCCCGGTTCGGTGTGCTGGTACGCACCCGAACTCGGCGCGGTGTTCTCCGGCGACACCCTGTTCCAGGGTGGGCCGGGGGCGACGGGCCGGTCCTTCTCCGACTTCCCGACCATCCTGTCGTCGATCTCGGGGCGGCTCGGCGGCCTGCCCGCCGACACCGTGGTCTACACCGGGCACGGCGACACCACCACCGTCGGCGACGAGATCGTGAACTACGACGAGTGGGTCGCCCGCGGGCACTAGCCGTCGAGGATGCGCCGCTTCTCCGCCTCGAATTCGGCTTCGGTCAGCGCTCCCGAATCACGAAGCGCAGCAAGGGTGTTGAGCTGCTCGAGCCGGATGCCCTGGTCCGTCGGCGCATAGCTGTGCGCCGATGCGCCACCGGGATCCGCCGCCGTCGCCCCGAAGTCGTAGAGCGGCGTCACCGGCCTGGCCTGCTTGCCGGCGCGGTGTGACCACATGAGCCCCGCCGCCAGTTCGACGACACTCATCACGAACAGCCCCGCGAACACCCACGGCAGCCAGCCGTACTCGCTGCCGTGCCCGAAGGACAGCTGCGGGTTGATGTAACCGTTCACCTCACCGCCGGTCTCGACGTCGTAGCGGCCCTCGGCGGGCACCTGCAGCGTCCACACCCCCACCCTCGTGTCACCGTTGACGGTGGTGACACCGCCCATGGTCTCAGCGAGCACCGGGTCCGGCACGCCCTCGGGCTGGTCGATCCGCAGCTGCAGCGGCGGCACCGCGAACCCGCCGTCGGTTCCGCCGGTGAAGGTGTGGAAGCTGATCGTCACCTCACCCGCAGGAAGGTCGACGCTGCCCCGGCCGGGAATCGGCACCTCGCCGTAGGCGTCGAAATCGTCGAACACGAAAGCGTTCATCACGATCGTCACGACGAATCCGATGATCGCCGACACCATCGTCACGACTGCGACGCCGATGACGATGCGGGCAGCCAGCCGACCATTCTGCATGGGCCGAAGTGTGTCACGGCGCCTGCTGATCCGCGGTGCCATCCGGCTCCGGCGGTTACCGTTGGAACCGAGCCCGCACACGTCGAGAGGGGGCCGGAGTTGGCCGTGCCCGAGTCGAGTGTCGTCGTGCGGCCCGAGCCCATCGGCAGCGGGTCCTACTCCGCCAATTCGCGCCTGCAGGCCGCCGGGTTACGCGGCGCCATCGCGCTTTTCGAGCAGGCCGCGAGAACGGTGCCGCTACCGGCCGCCCCGTATCCCATCGTGCTGGCCGACTACGGTGCGTCGACCGGGCACAACTCGCTGCTGCCGGTCCGCGCCGCGATCGCGGCGTTGCGTGGGCGTACCAGGCCCGAGCACTCGATACTGGTCGCCCACACCGACCTGCCGGACAACGACTTCACCGCGATGTTCCGCACGCTGGCCGAAGATCCCGACTCGTACCTGAGCAGTGACGCCGCGACGTACGCCTCGGCGGTCGGCCGGTCGTTCTACGCCCAGATCCTGCCGTCGAACAGCGTGCACCTGGGCTGGTCGGCCTGGGCGGTGCAGTGGTTGAGCCGGGTGCCGTCGACGATCCCCGACCACATCCAGGTCGCCTACAGCGCCGATGACGCCGTGCGCAGGGCCTACGCCAGGCAGGCCGCCAACGACTGGCACGAGTTCATCGCCTTCCGCGGTCGCGAGCTGAGCCCGGGCGGTCGGCTCGTCGTCATGACGATGGCCGTCGACGAGCACGGCGAGTTCGGGTACCGACCGCTGCTGGCGGCGTTGACCGACGGGCTGGCCGAACTCGTCGCCGGCGGGGTGATCGGCGCAGATGAATTGGCGCGCATGGTCATTCCCACGGTCGGCAGGCAGGCGGCGGACTTCATGGCGCCGTTCGCGCCCTCGGGACGATTCGAACGGCTGGAGATCGAGCACCTCGAGGTCTTCGACGCCGAGGATCGGTACTGGGATCAGTACCGCGTCGACAAGGATGCGGCGGCGTTCGGCGCACGGTGGGCGGAGTTCCTGCGGGCGTCGGTGTTCCCGACCATGGCCACCGCGCTCGACGGACATCGCGATGTGACCGCGTTCGCCGACCGGCTGGAGCGCGAGGTGGCGGTACGGCTGGCGGCCGCACCGGAGCAGATGCAGATCCCGCTGGCGCACCTGGTGTTGTTCAAGCGGCCCAAGAGTCAGTGACGCCCGGTACGGCTAGTTGCCGCCGATGGGCGGCGGCGCCGGGACGAACGGCAGCCCAGGGATCGTGGTGTAGGGCAGCGTCGGGATGATCGGCGGACGGGTCGTCGACGCCGGCGGCTGCGTGGTCTCCGGCGGCGGTGGGGGTGCGGTGGTCGTCGGCGGCGGTGGTGGCGGTGGCGCCTCGGAGCGCGGCG
>NZ_JAUMSQ010000277.1:0-7025 GCF_030519285.1 Mycolicibacterium arseniciresistens | reverse complement strand
AGCGGGCCGCCCACGGCATCCGGACCGGATTCGCCGCCCAGGCGCGCACGGTGCTGCCGCCGGACCAGGCGGCGATGCTGCCCGCGCTGGTGCTCGGCGACACGTCGGCCGTCACGGCGTCGACCACGGCGGACTTCCGCGCCGCGGGCCTGACCCACCTCACCGCCGTCTCCGGCGCCAACGTGACGATCGTGTGCGGGGCGGTGCTGTTCAGCGCGGGTGTCCTGGGTCCGCGGATGGCGGTGCTGCTCGCGGCGCTGGTGCTGCTGGCGTTCGTGGTGGTCGTGCAGCCGTCGGCCAGCGTGCTGCGCGCGGCGGTGATGGGTGCGATCACGCTGCTGGCGGTGGTGTCACACCGCAGAAGGCACGCCGTGCCAGCGTTGGCGGGCAGTGTCGTCGCCCTGCTGATCGGTGCCCCCGAGCTGGCCGTCGACGTCGGCTTCGCGCTGTCGGTGTCGGCGACCGCGGCGCTGATCGTGCTTGCGCCGGTGTGGTCGCGACGCCTGGTCGCGCGGGGCTGGCCGAAACCGCTGGCCGATGCGACCAGTGTCGCGGTCGCCGCACAGCTGGTGACGGCGCCACTGGTGGCCGGCATCTCGGGGACGTTGAGCATGGTCTCGATCGCTGCGAATCTCGTTGTCGCCGCAGTGATTCCGCCGATCACAGTGCTCGGCACCGCCGCGGCGGCGCTGTGTCCGCTGTGGCCGGCGGGCGGGCAGCTGCTGATCCGGTTCACCGGCCCCGAACTGTGGTGGCTGCTGAACGTGGCGCGTTGCGCCGCGGGCGTCCCGGGCGCCGCCGTCACGGTGCCGTCGGGGTTGCCCGGTGTGGGACTGGTGGCCCTCGGCGGACTGGCGCTGGTGATCTGCTGGCGGCTGCGGTGCGTGCGCGTCGCCTGCGCCGGCGCGGCCGTGTGCCTGTTCGCGTGGACGGTGGCGGGCCACGCCGCGGGTGATGTCCGGACGGCGTGAAACGATCGGGGGGTGAGTCGAGAAGTCGGTGGACTGCACCTGGTGCTCGGTGACGAGGAGCTGCTGGTCGAACGCGCGGTCGCCGGTGTGCTGCGCGACGTGCGCAACCAGGCGGGTACCGACGACGTGCCGGTCGACCGGCTGCGGGCGGGCGAGGTCAGCACCAGCGAACTGGCCGAACTGCTCAGCCCGTCGCTGTTCGCCGACGCGCGGGTGGTGGTGCTCGAGGCCGCGGCGGAGGCGGGCAAGGACGCGGTCGCGCTGATCGGCTCCGTGGCCGCGGACCTGCCGCCGGGCACCGTGCTCGTCGTCGTGCACGCCGGTGGTGGGCGGGCCAAGGCACTGGCCGATCAGCTCAAGAAGCTCGGCGCCGAGGTGTATCCGTGCGCCCGCATCACCAAGGCCGCCGAACGCGCCGACTTCGTCCGCCGCGAGTTCCGCGCGCTCAAGATCAAGGTGGGCGACGACACGGTCACGGCGATGCTCGACGCGGTCGGCTCCGACATCCGCGAGCTGGCGGCGGCGTGTTCTCAGCTGGTGGCCGACACCGCCGGGGAGGTGGACGCCGTCGCGGTGCGGCGGTACCACTCGGGCAAGGCGGAGGTGAAGGGCTTCGACATCGCCGACAAGGCGGTCACCGGCGACGTCGCCGGGGCGGCCGAAGCGCTGCGGTGGGCGATGCTGCGGGGGGAGCCGCAGGTGGTGCTGGCCGACGCGCTGGCCGAAGCGGTGCATGCGATCGCCAGGGTGGGTCCGCTGACGGGTGATCCGTACCGGTTGGCCGGCGAGCTCGGCATGCCGCCGTGGCGGGTGCAGAAGGCGCAGAAACAGGCCCGGCGGTGGTCGCGGGCGTCAGTGGCCGAGGCGATGCGCCTGGTGGCGACGCTCAATGCGGATGTGAAGGGAGCGGCCGCGGATCCCGAGTACGCGCTGGAAGCGGCGGTGCGCCGGGTGGCCGAACTGGTGGCCGACTGACCTGCGGCCGGGCGGGCTCAGAGCTTGTTGAGCGCCAGGGCCAGCGCAGACTTCTTGTTCGCGGCCTGGTTCTTGTGGATGACGCCCTTGCTGGCGGCCTGGTCGAGCTTGCGGCTGGTGGTCTGCAGCAACTCGGCGGCCTTGTCCTTCTCGCCGGCGTCGACGGCCTCGCGGAAGCCGCGGACAGACGTGCGCAGCGCGGACTTCACCGACTGGTTGCGCAGACGGCGGCGCTCGTTGGTGAGGATGCGCTTTTGCTGCGACTTGATGTTGGCCACGCGGTAATTCCTTCGTAAGTCTCGGGTGATTCGGAACAGTTCGCCAGAAGTCTCGGCGCCGGCCCGCGTCGGCGGGCAGCGACTGCTCAGGGTACCAGCGGGCAGGTCGATCGACCAAAGCGAGCCGCACTGGCCTGCCGAAACGGCCGGAGTCATGCAACATGGCGGGGGTGAGCCTCCGCACCCTGCCCACCGAGTCCGCCCGTTCGTCGCGCAGCACCACCCGGGCGGCCAGACGGCACGAAGGTGTCTTCGAGGGCTACAACAAGCTGGGCGGGTACGACCGGGCCTTCGACGAGATGTTCGACAGCCAGGGCAACGTCCGCGGCCCCTACAAGGGCATCTTCGCCGAGTTGGCCCCGGCGGACGCGTCGGAACTCGAGGCCAGGGCCGAGGCCCTCGGCCGCGCGTTCATCGACCAGGGCGTCACCTTCTCCCTGTCGGGGCAGGAGCGGCCGTTCCCGCTCGACCCGGTGCCCCGGGTGATCTCCGCCGCCGAGTGGACGCGGCTCGAGCGCGGCATCACCCAGCGGGTGCGGGCGCTGGAGATGTACCTCGACGACATCTACGGCGAGCAGGAGATCCTGCGCGACGGCGTCATCCCGCGGCGGCTCGTGACGTCGTGCGAGCACTTCCACCGCGAAGCCGTCGGCATCCATCCGCCCAACGGGGTGCGCATCCACGTCGCCGGCATCGACCTGATCCGCGACGCACAGGGCAACTTCCGTGTGCTCGAGGACAACCTGCGTTCGCCGTCCGGGGTGTCCTATGTGATGGAGAACCGCCGGACGATGGCACGGGTGTTCCCGAACTTGTTCGCCACCAACAGGGTTCGCGCTGTCGGTGACTATTCCGCGCACCTGCTGCGGGCCCTGCGCAACGCTGCGGCCAACAATGTCGCCGATCCGACGGTGGTGGTGCTGACCCCGGGTGTCTACAACTCCGCGTACTTCGAACACTCCCTGCTGGCACGGCAGATGGGCGTCGAACTCGTCGAGGGCCGCGACCTGTTCTGCCGCGACAACACCGTCTACATGCGCACCACCGAGGGGGAGCGGCAGGTCGACGTGATCTACCGGCGCATCGACGACGCCTACCTGGACCCGATGCAGTTCCGGCCGGATTCGGTGCTCGGCGTCGCGGGGGTGCTCAACGCCGCGCGGGCGGGCAACGTGGTGATCTCCAGCGCCGTCGGCAACGGGGTGGGCGACGACAAGCTGGTCTACACCTACGTGCCGACGATCATCGAGTACTACCTCGGGGAGAAGCCGCTGCTGGCCAACGTCGACACGTTCCGCTGCTGGCTCGAGGAGGAGCGCGAGGAGGTCCTCGACCGGGTCGACGAACTGGTGATCAAGCCGGTGGAGGGATCGGGCGGCTACGGCATCGTGTTCGGCCCCGACGCCTCGGAGAAGGAACGGGCCACGATCTGCAAGAAGATCCGCAGCGACCCGCGCGGGTGGATCGCCCAGCCGGTGATGCAGCTGTCGACGGTGCCGACGCAGATCGACAGCAAGCTCGCGCCGCGGCACGTGGACCTGCGGCCGTTCGCGGTCAACGACGGCGACGACGTGTGGGTGCTGCCCGGCGGGCTGACCCGGGTGGCGCTGCCGGAGGGGTCGCTGGTGGTGAACTCGAGCCAGGGCGGCGGTTCGAAGGACACCTGGGTGCTGGCGTCGCGCACGTCGGCCGCCGAGCGCGAACTCGCGGCGGCCGAGGTGGTGCGCTCGCTGCCCTCGGCGGCCAAGGGCCCGAAGACCGAACGCAACGGCGACAGTCAGACACTCGACCAGCAGCAGCAACAGCAACAGTAGGGGGATAGCGGATGCTCGCGCGAAATGCGGAGTCGCTGTACTGGATCGGACGTTACGTCGAGCGGGCCGACGACACCGCCCGCATTCTCGACGTGACCGTGCACCAGTTGCTCGAGGATTCGAGCGTCGACCCGGACCGGGCGTCGCGGACCCTGCTGCGGGTGCTCGGCATCGACGCCCCGAGCACTGCGCTCGACGTCTGGTCGCTCACCGATCTGGTGGCGTTCAGCCGCGACACCCGGGGTGAGGGCACCTCCATCGTGGACTCGATCTCGGCGGCGCGGGAGAACGCGCGCGGTGCCCGGGAGGTGACGTCGAGCGAGATCTGGGAGTGCCTCAACACCACGTACAACGCGCTGGCTGAGCGGGAGCGCGCGGCCAAACGCCTTGGCCCGCATGAGTTCCTCTCCTACGTCGAGGGCCGCGCGGCGATGTTCGCCGGCCTGGCCGACTCGACGCTGTCCCGTGACGACGGGTACCGGTTCATGGTGCTGGGCCGCGCGATCGAACGGGTGGACATGACCGTGCGGTTGCTGCTGTCACGCGTCGGGGACAGCGCGTCGTCGCCGGCCTGGGTGACCCTGCTGCGGTCGGCGGGCGCGCACGACACCTACCTGCGCACCTACCGTGGTGCACTCGACGCCGGCCGTGTCGTCGAGTTCATGCTGCTGGACCGGCTGTTCCCGCGGTCGATCTACTACTCGCTGCGGCTGGCCGAGCACAGCCTCGACGAACTGCTGCAGCGGCCGCAGAACCGCGTCGGAGCGACCGCCGAGGCGCAGCGACTGCTGGGCCGCGCGCGCAGCGAACTGGAATTCCTGGAACCGGGCGTGCTGCTGGAGTCGCTCGAGACCCGGTTGGCCGATCTGCAGCAGACCTGCTTCGACGTCGGAGAAGCGTTGGCGCTGCAGTACTTCCACGCCGCACCGTGGGTGGCGTGGACCGACGCCGGCCGCAGCGGCGGCCTGGTGATCGAGGAAGGGGAGATCTGATGTGGCGCATGCGGGTGGTGCACTCGACCGGGTACGCCTACAAGTCGCCGGTGACGGCGTCGTTCAACGAGGCCCGCCTCACGCCGCGGTCGGACTCCCGGCAGAACGTGATCCTCAACCGGGTCGAGACCGTCCCGGCCACCCGCCAGTACCGCTACGTCGACTACTGGGGCACCGCGGTGACGTCGTTCGACCTGCACGCCCCGCACACCGAACTGGAGGTCACCGCGTCGTCGGTGGTGGAGACCGACACCGGTGAGCAACCGGCCGAGGAAGTGAGCTGGGAGGACCTGAAGACGATCGCGGTCATCGACCGGTTCGACGAGGTGCTCGGGCCCACCGGCTACACGCCACTCAGCAGGCGGCTGGCCCGGGTGGGGCAGCGCATCGCGAAGTACCACGAGCCGCACGACGCGGTGGTCGCCGCGGCCAACTGGGTGCACAGCGAACTGGAGTACGTGCCGGGCACCACCGGCGTGCACTCGTCGGGCCTCGACGCCCACCGTGAAGGCAAGGGCGTCTGCCAGGATTTCGCCCACCTCTCGCTGATCCTGTTGCGCAGCATCGGCATTCCCGCCCGCTACGTGTCGGGCTACCTGCATCCGAACCGCGAGGCGGCGGTCGGCGACACCATCGAGGGGCAGAGCCACGCATGGATCCAGGCGTGGACCGGAGGGTGGTGGCACTACGACCCGACCAACGACAAGGGAATCAACGAGCAGTACGTCAGCGTGGGCGTCGGCCGCGACTACTCCGACGTCACGCCGCTGAAAGGCATCTACTCCGGTGAGGGCTCCACCGACCTCGACGTCGTCGTGGAGATCACCCGGCTGGCCTGACGCACACGCCGGGATGCACCTCGACGCGGTGCAGGTCGTCACCCAGTTCGATCTGGCGCGGGAACACCGACGCGGCCAACGCCCGCCAGTCGTCCTCCGTGCCCGGCGCGATCGCCGGGACGTAGTGGGTGAGCACCAGGATGCCGACCCCGGCCCTCGCGGCGGTCGCGGCGGCCTGCTCGACCGATGAGTGGTAGTCGCAGATGTCGCGGAAGCGTTGCTGCGGAAGCGATTCGATGAGGTCACGGCGAATGGCGGTGTGCACCAGCGCACCGGCGCCCGCCGCGAGGGCGTCGAGGCTGTCGCACGGAACGGTGTCACCGGCGAGGACCGCCGACGCACCGTGATGCTCCACGCGGAACGCGATCGTCGGCGCCACCGGGCGGTGATCGGTGGGTGCGACCACGATGCGCACGCCGTCGCGGTCCCAGACGACGCCGTCGGTGCGCTCGTGCACCTCGACGGCGGGAGGTGCGGTGAGATCGGCGTGGTGGGCGATCCGGTAGCCGATGTCGCGGCCGAACGCCTTCAGCGTCAGATCGACCACCTCGGCCGTCCCGGGTGGCCCGATGATCGTCAGCGGCACCTGTTCGGTGAACGTGGTCACCCAGCGGGTGATCAGCAGGTCACCGAGGTCGGCGATGTGATCGCTGTGCAGGTGGGTCAGCAGCAGTGCCGTGAGGCCGGCGGCGCCGACGCCGGCGGCCGCCATCCGCTGCTGCACACCGCGTCCGCAGTCGACGAGGAGCGTTTGGCCGCCGGCCCGCACCAGTGTCGACGGCCCGGCCCGGCGCGGGTCGGGGATCGGGCTGCCGGTTCCCAGCAGGGTCACCTCGATCATGGCTCATACCTACCGCGTCGGCGACGTGCCGGTGGGCGGTCTGGCCGGATTCCACCCGGGATCGAGGCGAGGGCGCGCTACTCGCGGCCCGCGGACACCCAGTTCGGATCGCCGGACCGCTGTCCCACCACCGCGGCTCCCGCGGCGTCGAGCGCCGCGAGCTGGGCTGCCGTCAGCGTGACGTCCAGCGAAGCGAGGTTCTCGGCGACCCGGGTCGCGCGCCGGGTGCCGGGGATCGGGACCGACGGCACGCCCAGCGCCTCGGCGCGGTAGCGCAGCCATGCGAGCGCGACCTGCGCCGGGGTGGCGCCGACG
>NZ_JAUMSQ010000276.1:0-4704 GCF_030519285.1 Mycolicibacterium arseniciresistens | reverse complement strand
CCGCGCGCCGGGTGCCGGGGATCGGGACCGACGGCACGCCCAGCGCCTCGGCGCGGTAGCGCAGCCATGCGAGCGCGACCTGCGCCGGGGTGGCGCCGACGGCGTCGGCCACCGTGGCGACCGTGTCCACCACGGCGAGGTTGGCCTCGAAGGCGTCGGCGGCGAACCTCGGCAGACTGCGCCGGAATTCACCGGCGGCCTCGAGGTCGGCGCCCGAGCGCACGGAGCCGGCCAGGAAGCCCCGGCCCAGCGGTGAGTAGGGCACGAAACCCACGCCGAGTTCGACGGCGGCCGGGACGACGTTGCGCTCGACGTCGCGGCTCCAGATCGACCATTCGCTCTGCACCGCCGCGATCGGATGCACCGCGACTGCGGCGCGCAACTCGTCGGCGGTCACCTCCGAGAGGCCGAGGTGGCGCACCTTGCCCGCGGTCACCAGCTCTGCCATCGCCCCGACGGCGTCCTCGATGGGCACCGAGACGTCACGGCGGTGCAGGTAGTAGAGGTCGATGACGTCGGTCTGCAGCCGCTGCAGGCTGTCGTCGGCGCTGCGGCGCACGTAGGCGGCGTCGTTGCGGACGCCGGGCCGTCCCGCGGACGGACGTCCCGGCAGGCCCGTGATGCCGAACTTGGTGGCCAGCGTGACCTCGTCGCGGCGGTCGGCGAGAAGAGCTGCGATCAGGCGTTCGTTGTCCCCGCCGCCGTAGACGTCGGCGGTGTCGATGAACGTCACGCCGAGGTCGAGGCAGCGGTGCAGGGTGTCCAGCGATTCGGCGTCGTTGACGGCGCCGTACACCGGCGTCAGGGCCATCGCCCCGAAACCCATCGCGCTGACGGTGAGCCCGTCACCCAAGCCGACTGCCGGTACCGCTTGTGCTGAGGTCATGTCTGGGTCAAGGTGGCGCGCCCGCCGATTCATTCCCGGGCCGTCGAAACCCTCCGCGACGTGCGCCGCCCGCCTAGCCTGATATGACGTAGCTCACAATCGGAGGCTTCCCATGCGGATCGCGGACGTGTTGCGGACGAAAGGGGCGGCGGTCGCGACGATCACGCCGGAGACGTCGGTCAGCGGGCTGCTCACCGAACTGTCGGTGCGAAACATCGGTGCGATGGTGGTGGTCTCACCCGACGGGCTGGCGGGCATCGTGTCCGAGCGCGACGTCGTGCGCAAGCTGCACGAGATGGGCGCGGACCTGCTGGGGCGGCCGGTGTCGGAGATCATGACGACCGTGGTGGCGACCTGCGACCCGGAGGACACCGTGGACAGCCTCAGCGCGCTGATGACGCGCAACCGGGTGCGGCACGTGCCTGTGGTGGTGGACGGACGGCTCGCCGGCATCGTCAGCATCGGCGACGTGGTCAAGACGCGGATGGAAGAATTGCAAGCCGAGCACGAACAGTTGCAGGCCTACATCACCCAGGGATGACCACTGTGCCGACCGACATCGAGGTGCGGCCGCCGGTGCGCGCCGAAATCCGTGCGCTCGCGCGCACGCTGGGGCGGGCGTTCTCCGACGACCCGGTGATGGCGTGGATGGTGCCCGACCCAACGCGCCGCGCGAAAGGGCTGCCGACGATGTTCGCGGCGATGACCCGGCATCACTTCATGGCCGGCGGCGGCGTCGAGGTCGCCCGGCGTGGGCAGGACATCGGGGCAGCCGCGCTGTGGGACCCACCGGGACGCTGGCAGCACTCGCGGCGCGAGGAGTTCCGGATGATGCCCTGGTTCCTCTGGGCGGCGCGCGGCCGCGTCGCGCGCGGGCAGCAGCTCACCGAGTTGATGAAGGAGCACCATCCCGAGGAACCGCACTGGTACCTGGGCGTCATCGGCAGCGATCCGACGGTGCGCGGGGGCGGTTTCGGGCAGGCGCTGATGCGGTCCCGGCTCGACCGGGTGGACGCCGAGCACGCGCCGGCCTACCTGGAGTCGAGCAACCCCGACAACGTCGCGTATTACCAGCGATTCGGTTTCGACGTCACCGGCGAGATCAAGCTCCCGGACGGCGGCCCCAGCATGATCCCGATGTGGCGGGCGCCGCGCTAGTCAGCTCCAGGAGTACTCGGCGCGCAACCGGGTGGCGATGATCTCGAACCGGTCCCGGTCCAGCACCGCACCCTCGCGTCGGATGCCCTCCTCGGGCACGTCGAGCACCCGGTCGAGGCGCACCCAGCTGGGCCGGCCGTCGCCGTCCCAGCCGCCGCTGCCGATACCGACCCAGTCCGGGTCGTCGCGGTGGTGGTCCTGGCTGCTCAGCATGAGGCCGAGCAGCGTGCGCCGGTCACGGCCCACCACCAGCACCGGGCGGTCCTTGCCGCGCGTCGGGTCGTCCTCGTAGACCACCCAGGTCCAGACGATCTCGCCCGGGTCGGCGCGGCCGTCGAGATCGGGGGCGTAGACCAGCTTGCGGGCCCGGTGCGCGGTCGGGACGCTGTTGTCGGTGACCGGCCTGCCGCTGGTGATCGCCGCGGTCGGCTGACCCGCCGCGGCGGCGCCGGCCAGGGCGGACAGGCCCGCCTCCAGGCCGACCTTGAGGCCCTGCTGGAGTCCCTGCTGCACGGTGCGCGGCTTGTTCTCGGACTGCTGGAGCTGGCGGATGAACTTCGGCGCCTCGTTGAACACGAAGTTCTTTGCGGCGGTCCCCGCGAACCGCTGGAACGACTTCCACTGCGGAGGCATGGAATCGAGCATAAGTGACCGGCGGGAGCTGCGATTGTGTCGCGACCGCCGGTGGTCGATACCCTTTAGGGGCGCACCACGCGCGTCCCACCCAGCCTCACCAGGAGATTCCCATCAGCAGCTTCGCCGACAAGACGTTCACTGCGCCGGCGCAGATTCGGAACTTCTGCATCATCGCCCACATCGATCACGGCAAGTCGACGCTGGCCGACCGGATGCTCGGGATCACCGGCGTCGTCGCCGACCGGGACATGCGCGCCCAGTACCTGGACCGGATGGACATCGAGCGTGAGCGCGGCATCACCATCAAGGCGCAGAACGTCCGTTTGCCGTGGTCGGTCGAGGGTCCTGCAGGTCCCGAGGACTTCGTCTTGCACCTGATCGATACCCCTGGCCACGTCGACTTCACCTACGAGGTGTCCCGGGCGCTGGAGGCCTGCGAGGGCGCGGTGCTGCTGGTGGACGCCGCCCAGGGCATCGAGGCGCAGACCCTGGCGAATCTGTACCTGGCGCTCGACCGTGACCTGACGATCATCCCCGTGCTGAACAAGATCGACCTGCCCGCCGCGGACCCGGACCGCTATGCCGGGGAGATCGCCCACATCATCGGCTGCGAACCCGAGGACGTGCTGCGGGTGTCGGGCAAGACGGGCGTCGGTGTCCGCGAACTGCTCGACGCGGTGGTCCGGCTGATCCCGGCGCCGGTCGGCGATGCGGAGGCGCCCGCCCGGGCGATGATCTTCGACTCGGTCTACGACATCTACCGCGGCGTCGTCACCTACGTGCGCGTGGTGGACGGCAAGCTCAACCCCCGCGAGAAGATCAAGATGATGTCCACCGGCACCACCCATGAGCTGCTCGAGGTGGGCATCGTCTCGCCGGAGCCGAAGGCCACCGAGGGCCTCGGGGTCGGCGAGGTCGGCTACCTCATCACCGGCGTGAAGGACGTCCGCCAGTCGAAGGTCGGCGACACGGTGACCACCGCGCGCAACGGCGCCACCGACGCGCTCACCGGCTACCGCGAACCCAGACCGATGGTGTACTCGGGGCTCTACCCGGTCGACGGCTCGGACTACCCGAACCTGCGCGACGCGCTGGAACGGTTGCAGCTCAACGACGCGGCCCTGGTGTGGGAGCCGGAGACGTCGGTGGCGCTGGGCTTCGGCTTCCGGTGTGGCTTCCTCGGCCTCCTGCACATGGAGATCACCCGGGAGCGGCTGGAACGCGAATTCGACCTGGACCTGATCTCCACCTCGCCCAACGTCGTGTACCGCGTCGTCAAGGACGACGGCACCGAACTCGTGGTGACGAATCCCTCCGACTGGCCGGACGGCAAGGTCGGCTCCGTCTACGAACCCGTCGTGAAAACGACGATCATCGCCCCCAGCGAGTTCATCGGGACCATCATGGAGCTGTGCCAGTCGCGGCGCGGCGAGCTCGGCGGAATGGACTATCTGTCGCCCGAGCGTGTCGAGCTGCGTTACACCATGCCGCTGGGGGAGATCATCTTCGACTTCTTCGACTCCCTGAAGTCGCGCACCCGTGGCTACGCCAGCCTGGACTACGAGGAGGCGGGCGAGCAGGAGTCCGACCTGGTGAAGGTCGACATCCTGCTGCAGGGTGAGGCGGTGGACGCGTTCAGCGCGATCGTGCATAAGGACTCGGCGCCGGCATACGGCAACAAGATGACCACCAAGCTCAAGGAACTGATACCCCGCCAGCAGTTCGAGGTGCCGATCCAGGCGGCGATCGGCTCGAGGATCATCGCCCGCGAGAACATCCGGGCGATCCGCAAGGACGTGCTGAGCAAGTGCTACGGCGGCGACATCACCCGCAAGCGCAAGCTGCTGGAGAAGCAGAAGGAGGGCAAGAAGCGGATGAAGACCATCGGACGGGTCGAGGTTCCGCAGGAGGCCTTCGTGGCCGCCCTGTCCGCCGACGCGGCCAGCGACAAGCCGAAGAAGTAGCCGATGCGGGCGGCGGCGGTGCTGGCGGCGGTGACGCTGCTCGCCGGCTGCGCGTCGCCC
>NZ_JAUMSQ010000275.1:0-11759 GCF_030519285.1 Mycolicibacterium arseniciresistens | reverse complement strand
GCCCCCGCGCCGGTGATCGCGCCGCCGGCGGTCCTGCCGCCGCCCGTCGTCGTCTATCCGCGCCCGCGCTACCCGGTCTTCCAGCCGCCGCGCGTCTACGACCCGCCCAAGTCGCCGTGGACGCCGCCGTGGACGCCCCCGTGGCAGAACGACGATCCGCCGAGAGGTGGCTCGGACTGGCCGCAGACGCCTCAGCAGCCGCAATACCCGCAATATCCGCAGTACCCGCAGGTGCCGCAGACGCCGAGGCAGCCGTCGTTCCCGTTCCCGGGCTCCGGGTCGGACTCGGGCAGCCGGGGTGACTACGGGGACTCCGGATCCCGCGGCCGCGGTGACTACGGCGACTCGGACGGCGACCGCGGGTCCTCGGGCCGGGACCGCGGATCCTCCGGCGGCAACGGCGGTTCGCCGTTCTGGCCGTTCCCGTCCCTGGGCTGACCGGGCACCGTCTGTTCGTCACCCGATGTTGGGCTGCCGCTCAGTGTCGCGTAGCAGTCAGCTCATCGCACCGGCATATCCAGGCAGTATGCGATGCACTGTGTTCGGCACCGGATACCTCGGCGCGACCCATGCGGCCGGGATGGCGGCACTCGGCCACGAGGTGATCGGTGTCGACATCGACCCCGGCAAGGTGGCCAAGCTGGCGGCGGGCGACATCCCGTTCTACGAGCCCGGACTGGCGGAACTGCTCAACGAGAACCTGGCGGCCGGCCGGCTGCAGTTCACCACCGACTACGAGCTGGCCGCCGATTTCGCCGACGTGCACTTCCTCGGCGTCGGCACCCCGCAGAAGAAGGGCGAGTACGGCGCCGACCTGCGGCACGTCCACGCCGTCATCGACAGCCTGGTGCCGCGGTTGCGCCGGTCCGCCGTGATCGTCGGCAAGTCGACCGTGCCGGTGGGCACCGCCGCCGACCTCGCCGAGCGGGCCCGCGGCCTGGCCCCCGACGGTGTCGACGTCGAGGTGGCCTGGAACCCCGAGTTCCTCCGCGAAGGCTTCGCCGTGCAGGACACCCTGCACCCCGACCGCATCGTGCTTGGTGTGCAACGTGATTCGGTGCGGGCCGAAGCGGAGGTGCGCGAGCTCTACGGACCGATCCTCGCTGACGACGTGCCGTTCCTGCTCACCGACCTGCAGACCGCGGAACTGGTCAAGGTGTCGGCCAACGCCTTTCTGGCCACCAAGATCTCGTTCATCAACGCCATCTCCGAGGTGTGTGAGGCCGTCGACGGCGACGTCACGCTGCTGGCCGACGCGCTGGGGTACGACCCGCGCATCGGGCGCCGGTTCCTCAACGCCGGCCTGGGTTTCGGCGGCGGCTGCCTGCCCAAGGACATCCGCGCCTTCATGGCCCGCGCCGGCGAACTGGGCGCCAACCACGCGCTGACGTTCCTGCGCGAGGTGGACAGCATCAACATGCGGCGCCGCACCCGGATGGTGGAACTCGCCACGACCGCCTGCGGCGGATCGCTGCTCGGGGCCAACGTCGCCGTCCTCGGTGCGGCCTTCAAGCCGGAGTCCGACGACGTGCGCGACTCCCCGGCACTCAACGTCGCCGGCCTGTTGCAGCTCAACGGGGCGACGGTGAACGTCTACGACCCCAAGGCGATGGAGAACTCGCAGCGGGTGTTCCCGACGCTGAACTACTCGACGTCGGTGGTGGAGGCCTGTGACCGCGCCGACGCGGTGCTGGTCCTCACGGAATGGCCCGAGTTCGTCGAGCTCGACCCGGCCGAGCTGGCCGCCACCGTCCGGGCGAGAGTCATTGTCGACGGCCGCAATTGCCTCGATTCGGAGCGGTGGCGCGCCGCCGGCTGGCGGGTCTACGCGCTGGGCCGGCGCGTCGCGGAACCGCCCGCGGCGTAGCGTCGGGGTGTATGACGGTCTACGCGCTCAACCTGTTCGACGTCGCGAACGCCGACGAGTACCGGGCCTACTCCAAGCGCTCCCCGCAGGAGGTGGCCGCGCACGGTGGCCGGGTCGTGGCGCTCGGCAAGTTCCGGGAATCGATGATCGGTGACCTCGAGCCGCGCCAGGTGCTGATCCTCGTCGAGTGGGACTCCCGGGAGGCCTTCGAGAGCTATCGCGACGACCCCGCGCTGGCCGACCTGCACGCCCACCGTGAGAACGGCACGTCGTCCTATATCTGGCATCTGTTCGACCGGTTGGACGACCTGCGACCCGTGCTCGGACTCGACACATGAGCGCCGACCTCAGACAACGCATCCGGTGGGTGGCCCTGCACGGCGTGATCCGCGGGCTGTCGACGCTCGCGGCGCGGCGCGGCGACCCACAGGCCCGCCTGATCGCCGACCCGTCCGTCCGGGAGAACCCGGCCGCCTTCGCCGACGAACTGCGGCCGAGGGGCCCCGTCATCCGCGGCCGGGCCGCACTGCTGACGTTCGACCATGCCGTCATCACCGACCTGTTGCGCAACGACGACTTCCGCACCGTGCCGCAGGGCAGCAATCTGCCCGCACCGCAGCAGTGGATCACCAGGAAGACCGAGACCGGTCTGATGCACCCGATCCAGCCGCCGTCCCTGCTGTCGATCGAGCCGCCCGACCACACCCGGTGCCGCAAGCTGGTGTCGTCGGTGTTCACGGCCAGAGCAGTTGGCGCACTTCGGGACTCGGTGCAGCAGCGGGCCGACGCACTGCTCGACGACCTGGCGGGCTCCGGCAGCGACGTCGTCGACGTGGTGCAGAGCTACTGCGCCCAGCTGCCGGTCGCCGTCATCAGCGACATCCTCGGCGTCCACGAACGCGACCGGCCGCAGATCCTGCGCTTCGGCGAACTGGGCGCGCCCAGCCTCGACATCGGGCTGTCCTGGCAGCAGTACCGGCAGGTGCACCAGGGCATCGTCGGGTTCAACACCTGGCTGCGCGAGCACCTGAAGGAGCTGCGCCGCAACCCCGGCGACGACCTGATGAGCCAGCTGATCCGGGCCAGCGCGGCCGCCGACCCCGAGAACCGGCTCAGTGAGCCCGAACTCGAGGCGCTGGCGGGTCTGGTGCTGGCCGCGGGCTTCGAGACGACGGTGAACCTGCTGGGCAACGGCATCCGGCTGCTGTTGGACACGCCGGAGCACCTCGACACCCTCGCCGCGCGCCCGGAACTGTGGCCGACCGCGGTGGAGGAGATCCTGCGGCTCGACCCGCCGGTGCAGATGACGGCAAGGTCCGCGCGCAGGGACGTCGAGGTGGCGGGCACCGCGCTGCGCCGCGGCGAGACCATCGTGCTGCACCTGGCCGGGGCGAACCGCGACCCGGCGGTGTTCACCGATCCGCACCGGTTCGACATCGAGCGCGACAACGCGGGCAGGCACCTGTCGTTCTCCGGTGGCAGGCACTTCTGCCTCGGCGCCGCACTGGCCCGGGTCGAGGGGGAGGTCGGCCTGCGGACGTTCTTCGAGCGATTCCCCGGCGCGCGGCTGGCCGGCGAAGGCAGTCGCCGCGACACCAGGGTGCTGCGGGGGTGGTCGACTCTGCCGATCGCACTCGGCACGGCGCGTGCGGCGCTAAGTTCGTGACGTGGACTTCCGCGCCGCCCTGCTCGAGCAGACCGACGCCTTCGGCACGGTGATCGCCACCGGCGATCCCGACACGCCGGTGCCCACCTGTCCTGACTGGACCCTGACGCATCTGTTCCGGCATGTCGGCCGCGGAAACCGTTGGGCCGCACAGATCATCGCCGACCGGCGCAGCGACGCCCTCGACCCGCGCGAGGTGCGCGACGGAAAGCCGCCGGCCGATCCCGACGCGGCACTCGACTGGCTCAACGGCGGCGCGCAGATGATCGTCGACGCGGTGGACCGGGTGGGCAGTGCCAGGGTGTGGACATTCGCCGGACCGCGGCCGGCCGGCTGGTGGATCCGGCGCCGCCTGCACGAGGTGCTCGTGCACCGGGCCGACGCGGCACTGGCCGTCGGCGGCGTCTTCGAGGTGCCCGCCGACCTCGCCGCCGATGCGATCAGCGAATGGGTGGAGCTGATGGCCAACCCGAAGCTGATCACCGACGCGCTCGACCGCGGGCAGACGATGCACCTGCACGCCACCGACATCGGCCTCGGCGTCACCGGCGAGTGGACCGTCGTGCACGACGAGGAGGGCATCTCGTGGTCGCACAGCCACGGCAAAGGCGATGTGGCCCTGCGTGGTCCGGCCCGGGACCTGTTGCTGGCCGTCACGCGGCGCCGGACGGCCACCGAACTCGGCCTCCAGGTGTTCGGCGAGACCGCGGTGTGGGACACCTGGTTGCAGCGCACGCAGTTCTGAACCGGGACGGCCCAGGCGCCAGGTCGACGAGTTCATCGGCGACGCGCCGTAGGCTACCGTGCGAGCATGACCACTTCCGAGATCGCGACGGTGTTGGCCTGGCACGACGCGCTCAACGAGCAGGACTTCGACACCCTGGTCGCGCTGTCGAGCGACGACATCGAGGTGGGCGACGCCGGCGGCGCCCGCCAGGGCCACGCCGCGCTGCTCGACTGGGCGCGATCGGCGGGCATCACCGCCGAACCCGGGAAGCTCTACGTGCGCGACGGCGTTGTCGTCGTCGAACAGCGGGTCGCGGGGGCGCAGGGCAGCGGGGCCGCGGCGTCGGCGTTCCGCGTGGTCCACGACAAGGTCACGTCGGTGTTCCGGCACGACGACCTGGCGTCGGCGCTGGCTGCCACCGAGCTGACCGAAGAGGATCTGAGCGGCTAGGAAGGGCTTCGTGTGAAGGGCATCATCCTGGCCGGTGGATCGGGCACCAGGCTGCAACCGATCACGCTGGGCGCGAGCAAGCAGCTCATGCCCGTGTACGACAAGCCGATGATCTACTACCCGCTGTCGACCCTGATGATGGCGGGCATCCGGGACATCCTGGTGATCACCACCGCCGCGGATGCGCCCGCCTTCCACCGCCTGCTCGGCGACGGCTCCGCGTTCGGGATCGACATCACCTATGCCGTGCAGGACCGCCCCGACGGCCTCGCCCAGGCCTTCGTGATCGGTGCGTCGCACATCGGCTCCGACTCGGTGGCACTAGTGTTGGGCGACAACATCTTCTACGGTCCCGGCCTGGGCACCAACCTCAGCCGGTTCGCCGGGGTGAAGGGCGGGGCGATCTTCGCGTACTGGGTGGCCAACCCGTCCGATTACGGCGTGGTGGAGTTCGACGACAACGGCGTCGTGCTCTCGCTGGAGGAGAAGCCGGCCACCCCGAAATCCCACTACGCCGTTCCGGGGCTGTACTTCTACGACAACGACGTGATCGACATCGCCCGGTCACTGAAGCCGTCGGCGCGCGGGGAGTACGAGATCACCGAGGTCAGCCAGACCTACCTGGAGCAGGGCCGGCTGTCGGTGGAGGTGCTCGCGCGCGGCACGGCGTGGCTGGACACCGGCACCTTCGACTCGCTGCTCGACGCCGGCGATTTCGTCCGCACCATCGAGCGTCGCCAGGGCCTCAAGATCAGCGTGCCCGAGGAGATCGCGTGGCGCCTCGGCTTGATCGACGACGACGGTCTCGCCGCCCGCGGCCGCGAACTGCTCAAGTCCGGCTACGGCGCCTACCTGCTGGAACTGCTGGAGCGGTAGGCGTCGCCAGCACGGCCGCTATGCCGGTGGTCAGCGGCACCGACAGCGCGAGTGCGATCCCGCCGACCGCGGAGCGGGCGATCTCGATGGCGACACTCTCACTGGTCAGCACGTCGCCGAGGGCGCGATTGGCGACGCTGAACAACAGCAGCAGCGGCAGCGCGCTGCCTGCGTAGGCCAGCACCAGGGTGTAGACGGTGCTGGCGATGTGATCGCGACCGACCCGCATGGCGCCGACGAAGATCTTGCGCCTGGTCCGGCGGGCAGGAACGGAGTGACCGGGGGATAGTTTGGCGCCCTCCAGTTCGGCGAGCTCGAACACGGTGGACGCCTGCGTCACCGTCACGTCGTTGAGCACGCCGAGCGAACCGATGATGAAGCCGGCTAGCAGCAGGCCGGTGATCGACACGTTGCCCAGGTAGGCGGCCACCTCGTTGTTCTGGTCCTCCGACAGTCCGGTCAGGTGCGCGAGTTCGATTGCCAGCCAGGACAACAGCGCCGCCAGCAGCAGTGACGCCAGGGTGCCCAGCAGTGCCGCGCTGGTGCGCAGGCTGACGCCGTGGGCCAGGTAGATGACCGCGTACAGGATCGCCGCGGACGCCACCAGAGAGACCGGGATCGCCGACGCGCCGTCACGCAGCGCCGGCAACAGGAACACCACCAGGACCCCGAAGGCCACCACGATGCCGACCAGCGCCCGCAGTCCGCGCCACCGGGCAACGGCGACCACGACGATCGCGAACACCGCGGCCATCCCGAACAGCGGCCAGGCCCGCTCGTAGTCGTAGAACGAATAGGTGGTGGTGCCGCCCTGATCCACCTGGCGGCTGATGCGGATGTCGTCACCGGCCATCAGATTCGGCTGGCCCGGGCCGCCACTGAACTCCAGCAGGGTGTCGGCGCCCTTGTTCGGCCCCGAGTCGATGGACACCAGGGTCTGCACACATTCGGCGCCCTCGCCCTGCGCAGGCACCGGATCGGCGGTCAGCACGGCGCCGGCCGACGGGCTGCCGCAGGTGCCGAGGCTGGTGGACACCACATGGCCGCTCTCGGTGGTCACCGCGCCGCCCTGGGCGTTCTGGAAGGGCAGCGGGATGTCGACCTTCTGCTGGCTCGGCCACAGCAGTGCCGCGCTCGCGAGCACCGCGACACCGATCGCGATCAGCAGGCCGACGACGATCTTCGCCGCCAGCGGGCCCAGCGGGGCGGGCCCGCTCAGGGAATGGGAGTGGGCATGGGAGTGCGTCACCCGGTCAGGGTAGAGGGCGGTGCCGGCGACTCACTGCCGGTAGCTCACCAGGAAGTTGCCCAGCCGGTCGATCGCGTTGGCCAGGTCGCGCGCCCACGGCAGCGTCACGATGCGCAGGTGGTCGGGTGCCGGCCAGTTGAAGCCGGTGCCCTGGGTGACGAGGATCTTCTCCTGCAGCAGCAGGTCGAGCACCAACTGCTCGTCGTCGACGATGTCGTACACCTCGGGGTCCAGACGCGGGAACGCGTAGAGCGCGCCCCGCGGCTTCACGCACGACACACCGGGGATCTCGTTGAGCTTCTCCCACGCCACATCCCGCTGCTCGAGCAGCCGCCCGCCCGGCAGGACCAGGTCGTCGATGCTCTGATGGCCACCGAGGGCGACCTGGATGGCGTGCTGTGCGGGCACATTCGGGCACAGCCGCATGTTGGCGAGCAGGCTGATGCCCTCGATGAAGCTGGCCGCGTGCTCCTTCGGGCCGGTGATCACCAGCCAGCCGGCCCGGTAGCCGGCGACACGGTAAGCCTTCGACAACCCGTTGAACGTCAGTGTCAGCACGTCCGGCGCCACCGAGGCCATCGCGATGTGCTCGGCGTCGTCGTAGAGGATCTTGTCGTAGATCTCGTCGGCCAGCAGCAGCAGCTGGTGCCTGCGCGCCAGGTCCGCCATCTGCTCGAGGACCTCGCGGCTGTACACCGCGCCGGTCGGGTTGTTCGGGTTGATGACCACCAGCGCCTTGGTGCGGTCGGTGATCTTGGACTCCAGGTCGGCGATGTCGGGCTGCCAGCCCTGGGTCTCGTCGCAGATGTAGTGCACCGGGGTGCCGCCGGCCAGCGAGGTCGACGCTGTCCACAGCGGATAGTCCGGCGCCGGGATCAGCACCTGGTCGCCGTTGTCGAGCAGGGCCTGCAGCGTCATCGTGATCAGCTCGGAGACGCCGTTGCCGAGGTAGACGTCGTCGATGTCGAAGCGCGGGAAGCCGTCGACCAGTTCGTAGCGGGTGAACACCGCCCGGCGCGCGGGCATGATGCCCTTTGAGTCGGAGTAGCCCTGCGCGTACGGCAGCGCCGCGATGATGTCGCGCATGATGACGTCGGGCGCCTCGAAGCCGAACGGAGCGGGGTTGCCGATGTTCAGCTTGAGGATGCGATGGCCCTCGGCCTCCAGCCGGGAGGCGTGCTCGTGTACCGGGCCGCGGATCTCGTAGAGCACGTCCTGCAGCTTCGAGGACTGGTTGAACGTCCGCTGCCGCGGCGTGTGGCTGGTGTGCCACATCTTCTCGGCAGGCACCTGTTGGCTGGTCACGTCCTCCATGGTCGCATTGCCGTCCAGCGGATAAAGAATTGTGGAGTCGTAGCCGCGGTGAGCGCGGCTACGACTCCACAAATCACACAGACAGTCAGGCCTGGGCGAGCACGCTGGCCTGATCGCGGTCCACCGAGGCGCGTTCCTGGGCGATCCGGTCGATCAACGCCTCCGCCCGTTCCATCGACCCGAGGAGTGCGAGCAACGCCCCCTTCTCGGCGGCCGGGATGTCCTCGGCGTCGATCACCGTCCACCGCATCGCCTCGAACTCCGGGGCGTCGACCAGGGTCGCTCCGGCCGCAGAGGCGAGCCCGTCGACGTCGGGCACGCCCTCGAGCACCGACAGCTTCTTGTCGAGATGGTCGAGTCCCTTGTCGAGCACCTCCCGGCTGGCGGGGCTGAACGGCTCGCGCTGGATCCGCCTGGCGATCTGGTGCAGCGACTCGGTCAGCGAGCCGGTGAAATCGGCCTCCTCGATCATGCTGGCGACGAGGTCCATCTGCTCACGGGTGCGGTTGCCGTGGAACAGCTGCGCCGAATAGACCCGGATCTCGCGGTTGAGCGCGTCGATCGCCGCGGAGTGCTCGGCGGTCTTCTTCACGGTCTGCTTGCCCCGGGCGGTGTCGAGGAACAGTCTGCTTCCCTGCAGCGCGCGGGCCACCTCCTGGCGCATGGCGGGCACGGCGCGGTTGAAGTCGTCGAGCGCCTTGCGGTCCAGGTACTTCGGCAACGAGTAGTCCTCGACGTCGTCGCCCTTGTGTCCGATCCGCATCAGCACCCGCTCGAAGGTGCCGACGAACGGGAACAGGATGAGGACGTTGAAGATGTTGAAGAAGATCGAGAACAACCCGACCGCGACGGGCACCAACGGGAACGTCTCCTCCCCGTCCACGACCACCGGGCTTCCCGGGTCGCCGCCGAAGAATCCCATCACCCAGGTCAGTACCTGGATGGCGGGGAAGAACAGGACGAGGACGACGCAGACGCCGATGAAGTTGAAGGCGATGTGGGCGTAGGCCGTCCGTTTCGCGTTCTTGGACAGGTTGAGCGAGGCGATCCACGACGTGATGGTGGTGCCGAGGTCGGCGCCGATGGCGAAGGCGATCGCGGTCTTCCACTCCAGCACGCCGGAGGCGCCCAGGCCCATCACGATGCCGATGGTCGCCGACGACGAGTGGATCAGCGCGGTGATCAGCGCGGCGATGAGGGCACAGGAGACGACGCCGACGAACGACCCCGCGTCCAGGCTGGAGATGACGTTCATCACCTGCGGCATCTCGCGCAGTGGCTTGAGCCCGCCGGTCATCAGGTTGAGCCCGTAGAACACCAACGCAAAACCCATGCCGCACAGGGCGATCGCTCGTGCCTTGTCAGCCTTCGAGAAGACGTAGATCGAGGCGAAGATGCCCGCGAACAGCAGACCCAGCGGGCCGAGCGGCAGGGCGATCAAGCCGTTGCCCAGTGTGGTCCCGATGTTGGCGCCCATGATCACGCCGATGGCGCCGCGCAGCGCCAGCACCCCGGAGTTGACCAGCCCGACCGTCATCACCGTCATCGCGGTCGACGACTGGATGATCCCGGTGATCAGCGTTCCGGCGACCACGCCCTTGGCCGGATTGCCCGCCATCTTGCCCAGTAGGTCGCGCATCCGGTTCACCGACAGGGACTGGATGCCCCGTTCCATGAACTCCAGGCCCAGCAGGAATATGCCGAGCCCACCGACGACGGGGGCGATGATCTCCTTGAGGATGTCGACATCCACGATGTTCCTTCTTGACGCTGCTCAGGGTGGGGGTTGTGGGTTCGGGTGACGGGCGGGTCAGGCGTCGCTGGTGACCGTCTTCGCCATGTAGTTCTCGATCGACACCGCAGCCGCGTTCGGCATCGGGACGTAGCCGAGTTCTTCGGTGCCGCTGCCGAAGTCGTTGAGAAGGAAGCGCAGGTACCCGAGGGTGCGCTCGGTCTGCTGCTGGAATTCCGGATCGCGCTTGACCAGCACGTAGATGCCGACGGTAGCCGGGTACGCCGAGGTGGCGTCCGAAGTCCCCAGCGAGGCGGCGTAATCGTCCTTGCCGCTCCAGTCGTGGGAGGAGGCCGCCGCGAGGATGGCGTCGGCGCTCGGGCGAACGTAGTTCCCGGACTCGTTGGCCAGTGCGACCACGTCCAGACCTGCGCGCTGCGCCTGGCCGAACTCGACGTAGCCGATCGACCCGGCGTTGTCGCGCACCTGCTCGATCATGCCGCCGGTACGTTCCGCCCCGGTGCCCGTCGGCCAGTCGACCAGGGTGCCCGTGCCGGGTCCGGATTTCCACTGCGGACTGCCTGCGCTCAGGTAGCCGGTGAACCCCTTGGTCGACCCCGACCCGTCGCTGCGGTGCACCACGGTCACCGCCGAGTCAGCTAGCGGGACACCGGGATTCAGTGCGGCTATCTTCCGGTCGTTCCAGCGGGTGATCTCGCCGAGGTAGATGGCGGCCAGGGTGCCCGCGTCCAGGCGCAGGTCCCGACCGTCGGGCAGCTCGACGTTGTGCACCACCGCTATGGCGCCCAGTGCGATCGGGAACTGCGTGACGGCGAGTTGTTTCAGTCCGTCAGCCGTCAACGGGTAGTCGGAGACGGCGAAGTCGATCTCGGGATCGGACAGTCGCTGGATGCCGCCCATCGATCCGACGGGCTCGTAGTCGATGCCGTTGCCGTTGAGCACCCAGTCGTTGCCGGTCGCGCCGGGCCGCTCGGGGTCGTCGGCGGCCTGGGCGTCGCGAAAGGCGGTCGCGGACCGCTCGATCAGCGGCTGCGCCAGGGTGGAGCCCGCGCCCTGGATCTCCGTCTGCTGCCCGCGACCCGTCAGCAGCAGGGCGACGATCCCGACCGCCAGCAGGATGACCACGGGCAGGATGATGCTTCGCCAACGCGCTGCGGGTGTCCGCAGTACGGGAACGCCGTCGTCCGGGCTGCCCAGCATCCCACTCCTCGAGGTGGTCGGGAGACCGGACGTTCGCCACGGTCGGTGACGAAAGTGAAATGCCTACGTATGAACGGCTGGGGGCCCGCCGTCAATTAGCTGAAGAACGGCTCGTGTGCATTGGGCGCGAACGATTCTCGCTCGCGGTCTCCCTACCTCCGGCCGGGGCGGCGGGCGCCCTTGGCGATGCCCAGCCCCTTGACCGGCGGCTCGTCTCCGACGACACGGGCCTCCCCGTTGCCGGAGCCGTTCGTCGAGGGCGCCGGGGCGTCCTCGCTGTCCGTCGGCGCCTGGTCCGTCGGCTCGGGGGCGGTCTCGGGTTCCGGCTCGGGCGCCGCTTCGGGCTTCGACTCCGGCGCGCTCGGAGCAGCCTTCTTGGCGGGCGCCTTCTTCGCGCCGGGGCGGCGGGCGCCCGGGGCGATGCCCAGACCCTTGACCTCGGGCTCGGGCCGGGCGCCGGCCTCGTGCTCGGCGAGTCCACGATCCGAATCGGCGGTGTCGTCCGGCTCGGTGCCGGCCTCCACCTGATCCGGGTCGACGTTGGCGGGCTGCACGACCGTCGGCTCGCCCTCGTTCGGCGACACCTGCTTGGCGGGCGCCTTCTTCGCCCCCGGGCGGCGGGCGCCCGCGGCGAGGCCGAGGCCCTTCACCTCGGGC
>NZ_JAUMSQ010000274.1:0-302 GCF_030519285.1 Mycolicibacterium arseniciresistens | reverse complement strand
GCCGCCCTCCGGTGCCGCCGCTCGACGTGCGGCCCGGCGACCGCGTCGCCGTCACCGGCCCCAGCGGGTCGGGCAAGACCATGCTGCTGCTCGCAACCGCCGACAGATGCCGTGAAACAGGCTTGGCCGCAGGGTTCTTCGGCGAGGACGGGCATCTGTTCGCGACCACGGTGCGGGACAACCTGCTGGTCTCCCGCGGCGACGCGACCGATGCCGAGCTGCGATCCGCACTTGCCCGCGCCGGCCTGACCGACTGGCTCGACACGTTGCCCGCCGGCCTGTCCACCGTGCTGGTGGGCGGC
>NZ_JAUMSQ010000273.1:0-11681 GCF_030519285.1 Mycolicibacterium arseniciresistens | reverse complement strand
TGCCGAGCTGCGATCCGCACTTGCCCGCGCCGGCCTGACCGACTGGCTCGACACGTTGCCCGCCGGCCTGTCCACCGTGCTGGTGGGCGGCGGGGCGGCGGTGTCGGCCGGCCAGCGCCGGCGCCTGCTGCTGGCGCGGGCACTGGTGTCGACCTTCCCGGTGGTGCTGCTCGACGAGCCGACCGAACACCTCGACGCCGCCGACGCGCAGCGACTGCTCGCCGAACTGCTCACCCCCGGCGCCCTTTTCCCGGCCGACCGCGCGGTGCTGGTGGCCACCCACCACTTGACACCCACATCGACTGTCTGCGACTCGACCTCGCCTCCGGGCGGGTAACCTCCGACGCATGACCGACCCGGACAAGCCAGAGCACTCGCCAACGGATCCGTCGTCGTCCGCGCCGCCTCCACCACCACCGGGTCCCCCGCCGGGCTATCAGTACGGCGCCCAGCCCGGTGGATATCCTCCGCCCCCTCCCCAGCCCTACGGCGGTTACCCCTACGCGCAGGCGCCTACCGCCCCGAAGAACGGCATCGGCATCGCCGCGCTCGTCGTCGCGATCATCGGGCTGTTCACCGTGTTCGGCGGCATCGTGCTCGGTGTCGCGGCCATCGTCCTCGGCTTCATCGGGCGGGGCCGGGCCAAGCGCGGCGAGGCCACCAACGGCGGGATCGCCACCGCGGGCATCGTGCTCGGCTCCCTCGGCGTGATCGTGTCGATCGTCGCCATCGCGCTGTCGATCTGGGGATTCAGCGAACTCGGCGGCGCCGACCTCGTCGACTGCCTGCAAAGCGCCGGCAACGACGTCGAGGCCCAGCAACAGTGCGAGGAAGAGTTCACCAACAACATGGAGGACCAGTTCAGCGTCACGCTGACACCGACCGCAACCCCTTAGCGGCCGGGGAAGTACTTCACCACGCCTTCCTGCACCACCGTGGCGAGCAGCGCGCCGGACCGGTCGAAGAAGTGCCCGGTACCGAGCCCGCGCGACTCGGCGGCGACCGGTGACGTCGTGGAGTAGAGCACCCACTCGTCGAACCGCACCGGCCGGTGGAACCACACCGAGTGGTCCATGGTCACCGCGAAGATGCGGTCGTGTCCCCAGGACAGGCCGTGGGTGGTGATGATCGAGTCGAGCACCGTGGTGTCCGAGCTGTAGACCAGCGCCGCGGTGTGCAGCACCGGGTCGTCGGGCATCGTGCCGTCGGCCTTGAGCCACACCTGGTTGTAGTCCAGCCGCTCGCCCTTGTCGCGCATCACCCAGGCCGGGTCGTTGGTGTAGCGCCACTCGATCGGCCGCAGCGCCTCCACGAAGTGCGGCACCGTCTTCTCGTATCCGCGGAGCAGGTCGTCGATCGTGGGCAGGCTGTCCGGTCCGGGAACCGGCGGCGCCTCGACGGCGTGCTCGAGGCCACGGCCGCCGTTCATGAACGACACCAGCGCGGTGGTCAGCAGCAGGTCACCCTGGCGCACGTCGACCCTGCGGTTGGCGAAGCGGCGCTCGTCGCGCAACCGGTGCACGTGGAACTCCAGGTCGCGGGTGGGGTCCCCACCGGCGATGAAGTGTGCCGACAACGCACTCGGCGCGATCGGGACGTCCAGCGAACGGCCGGCCGCCACGAAGGCCTGTGCCATCATCTGGCCGCCGAACGTGCGGATCGGGTTCTTGCTCGGATGCCTGCCGACGAACGTCGCGTCGTCGACGCGGTGGAGGTCGAGGACCGCCAGCAGCTCATGGAAATCGGCTGCCGCCAAGAGTCCCCCTCATCCGGTCGTCCGTCTAGACCCGCATCGGGCTACACATCGTCCTCCCCGATCCGGTGCACATGGATCAGATTGGTGGAGCCTACTGTGCCGGGCGGAGCGCCCGCGATGATGACCACCAGGTCGCCGCGCTTGTAGCGGCCGAGCTCCAGCAGCGACTTGTCGACCTGCCGGATCATGCCGTCCGTGGTCTGGATGTGCGGGACGATGAACGTCTCGGTGCCCCAGCTCAGCGCCAGCTGGCTGCGGACCTCGGGCAGCGAGGTGAACGCCAGCAACGGCAGCGGCGTGTGCAACCGGGCCAGCCGGCGCACCGTGTCCCCCGACTGGGTGTAGGCGACCAGCGCCTTGGCGTCGAGGCGCTCACCGATGTCACGGGCCGCATACGAGATCACCCCGCGCTTGGTGCGCGGCACGTGGGTCAGCGGCGGCACCACCACCGAGTTCTCCTCGACCGCGCAGACGATGCGTGCCATCGTCCTGACGGCGTCGAGGGCGTACTTGCCGACCGACGTCTCACCGGAGAGCATCACCGCGTCGGCGCCGTCGAGCACCGCGTTGGCGACGTCGGAGGCCTCGGCGCGGGTGGGCCGGGAGTTCTCGATCATCGACTCGAGCATCTGGGTGGCGACGATCACCGGCTTGGCGTTCTCCCGGGCCATCTGGATGGCCCGCTTCTGCACCAGCGGCACCTCCTCGAGCGGGAGCTCGACACCGAGGTCACCGCGGGCGACCATGATCGCGTCGAAGGCCAGCACGATCGCCTCGAGGTTGTCGATGGCCTCGGGCTTCTCCAGCTTCGCGATCACCGGAACCCGCCGGCCGACTCGGTCCATCACCTCGTGCACCAACTCGATGTCGGCCGGTGAGCGCACGAACGACAGCGCGACCAGGTCCACGCCGAGCCGCAGCGCGAACTCGAGGTCCTCGACGTCCTTCTCCGACAGCGCGGGCGCCGAGACGTTCATGCCGGGCAGCGACATGCCCTTGTTGTTGCTGACCTTGCCGCCCTCGGTGACGGTGCACACGACGTCGGTGCCGTCGATGCTCTCGACGGTCAGCCCGACGTTGCCGTCGTCG
The DNA here is from genome assembly GCF_030519285.1 of Mycolicibacterium arseniciresistens. NCBI lineage: Bacteria > Bacillati > Actinomycetota > Actinomycetes > Mycobacteriales > Mycobacteriaceae > Mycobacterium > Mycolicibacterium arseniciresistens. The sequence continues at coordinate 8,836 of NZ_JAUMSQ010000273.1, read as the reverse complement.
ACCAGCACCCGGTCACCCGGGTTGGCGTCCTCGACGAGCCGCTTGTAGGTGGTGGACACCCGGTCGTGGGTGCCCTCGACGTCGTCGACCGTGATGCGCACGGTCTCGCCCGCGGTCCACTCGGTGGGACCGTCGGCGAAGCGACCGAGCCGGATCTTGGGGCCCTGCAGGTCGGCGAGGATGCCGACCGCGTGGCCGGTGGCGTCGGAGGCCGCGCGCACCCATTTGTAGTTGGCCTCGTGGTCGGGGTAGTCGCCGTGGCTGAAGTTCAGCCGCGCGACGTCCATTCCCGCCTTCACCAGCGCTTTGACTTTCTCGTCGCTGGCGGTGGCCGGGCCGAGGGTACAGACGATTTTTCCGCGTCTACTCACGTTGCCTCAATATAGTCCCTAATCGATTCAGACGACGGCCAACGGCAGCGCACCGGGGATGACGGGTGCGGGCAGATCCGACTCACCCATCAGGTAGGCGTCGACCGCGTGCGCCGCGCTTCGGCCCTCCGCGATGGCCCACACGATCAGCGACGCGCCGCGGTGGGCGTCGCCGCACACGAAGACGCCGGAAGCGTCGGTCTGCCAGTCCGAACCGCACGGCAGCGCACCGCGGCGGTTCAGCGTCAGCCCGAGTCCGTCGAGCAGCGGCATGTGCTCCACACCGTCGAACCCGATCGCCAGCAGCGCCAGGTCGCACGGGATCTCCAGGGTCTCGCCGACCGGCACGATGTGCCGCCTGCCCTCGGCGTCCCGCTCCACCGTGACCTCGGCGATCTCCAGCGCCCGCAGGTTGCCCGCGCCGTCGCCGATGAACCGCTGCACGGCCACCTCGTAGCGCCGGTGCCCACCCTCGGCGTGCGCGGGTGAGAGCCGGGTGCGCAGCACCAGCGGCCACGTCGGCCACGGTGACCGGGTGTCGTCGCGCTGCTCGGGCGGCTCGGGGTTGTAGTCGAGCTGGGTGACCGACGCCGCGCCCTGGCGGTGCGCGGTGCCAAGGCAGTCGGCGCCGGTGTCGCCGCCGCCGATGATGACGACGTGCTTGCCCGCGGCCGAGATCGTCGACGGACCGTCGCCCTCGCACTCCTTGTTGGCGGGCACGAGGTGCTCCATCGCCAGGTGCACGCCGTTGAGTTCGCGGCCCTCGACGTCGTTGTCGCGGGCGCGCAGCGCGCCGACGGCGAGCACCACCGCGTCGTAGCGGGCCCGCAGCTGCTCGACGGTGAGGTCGACACCGACCTCGCACTCGGTGACGAAGCGGGTGCCCTCGGCGCGCATCTGGGCCAGTCGCTGGTTGAGCGTCGACTTCTCCAGCTTGTACTCCGGGATGCCGTACCGCATCAGGCCGCCGAGCCGGTCGTCACGCTCGTAGACCGTCACGTCGTGGCCGGCGCGGGTGAGCTGCTGGGCGGCCGCCAGGCCGGCAGGCCCGGAGCCCACCACCACGACCCGCTTCCCGGTGGCGATGGCCGCCGGCTGGGGTTCCACGATGCCCATTGCCCAGGCGTGGTCGGCGATGGTGTTCTCGATCCGCTTGATCGTGACGCTGCCGCCGGTGCGGTCCTCCCCGATCGACAGCACGCAGGCCGCCTCGCACGGCGCCGGGCACAGCCGTCCGGTGAACTCCGGGAAGTTGTTGGTGGCGTGCAGCCGGTCGCTGGCGGCGTCCCACCGCCCGCGGCGGACCAGGTCGTTCCACTCCGGGATCAGGTTGCCCAGCGGACAGCCCGCGGTTCCGGAGTGGCAGAACGGAATTCCGCAGTCCATGCAGCGGCGGGCCTGCTGGGACACCTCCGCGGCGCGGTCCTGCGGGCTCTGCCGCTCGTAGACCTCGTGCCAGTCGCCGACCCGCTCGTCGACCGGCCGCTTGGGCGCCTCGACCTTGTGCACCTTGAGAAATCCGCTGGGATCAGCCACGGCTCGCCTCCATGATCGCGGTGTCGACGTCGCGGCCCTCGGCCTTGGCCATCCGGGTCGCCTGCAACACGCGCTGGTAGTCGCGCGGCATCACCTTGGTGAACTGGGCGCTGCGGCGCGGCCAGTCCGACAGCACCGACGTCGCCAGCGTGCTGCCGGTGCGGCGGGCGTGCTCGGCGACCACGCCGTGCAGCCACACCAGGTCTTCGGGTTCGAGGCGCTGCAACTCGACCATCGCGGTGTTCACCCGGGCCGGGTCAAGGCCCAGGACGAATGCGATACCGCCGGACATGCCTGCCGCCATGTTGCGGCCGGTGCGGCCCAGCACCACCACCCGGCCGCCGGTCATGTACTCGCAGGCATGGTCGCCGACCCCCTCGACGACGGCGAGCGCGCCGGAGTTGCGGGCGCAGAAGCGTTCCCCGACCCGGCCGCGCAGGAACACCTCGCCCGAGGTGGCGCCGTAGAGCAGGGTGTTGCCGGCGATCACGTTGTCCTCGGGCAGGAACAGCACGTCGTCGGGCGGCCGCACGATCACCCGGCCGCCGGAAAGGCCTTTGCCCACATAGTCGTTGGCGTCGCCGATCAGCTCGAGGGTGATGCCGGGCGGGAGGAACGCCCCGATCGACTGGCCCGCCGACCCGGTGAGGGTGATGTTGATGGTGTCGTCGGGCAGGCCGGCGGCGCCGTAGCGCCGGGTCACCTCGGCGCCGAGCAGGGTGCCGACGGTGCGGTTGACGTTGCGTACCGGCAGTTCCAGCCGAACCGGGTGGGCGTCCTCGAGTGCGCCCTCGGCCAGCTGGATCAGCGTCTGGTCCAGCGCCTGGTCGAGTGCGTGGTACTGGTCCTTCACCTTGCGCCGCTGGGTGATCTCGACGCCGTGTGCGTCGGTCGGCACCGCGAAGATCGGGGCCAGGTCGAGCCCCTTGGCCTTCCAGTGCGCGACACCGGCGGCGGTGTCCAGCATCTCGGCGTGCCCGACGGCCTCGTCGATGCTGCGGAACCCGAGGTCGGCCAGATAGCGGCGGATGTCCTCGGCGATGAACCGGAAGTAGTTCTCCACGAACTCGGGCTTGCCGTTGAACCGGGCCCGCAGTTCGGGGTTCTGGGTGGCCACGCCGACCGGGCAGGTGTCGAGGTGACAGACCCGCATCATGATGCAGCCGGACACCACCAATGGTGCGGTGGCGAAGCCGAACTCCTCGGCGCCGAGCAGGGCGGCGACGATCACGTCGCGCGCGGTGCGCATGCCGCCGTCGCACTGGACGGTGATGCGGTCACGCAGACCGTTGAGCATCAGCGTCTGCTGTGCGTCGGCAAGGCCGATCTCCCACGGCGCGCCTGCGTGTTTGAGCGATGTCAGCGGCGCCGCGCCGGTGCCGCCGTCGTAGCCGGAGATCAGCACCACGTCGGCGTGCGCCTTGGAGACTCCCGCGGCCACGGTGCCCACGCCGACGCTGGCGACCAGCTTGACGTGGATGCGGGCCTGGTCGTTGGCGTTCTTCAGGTCGTGGATGAGCTGGGCGAGGTCCTCGATGGAGTAGATGTCGTGGTGCGGCGGCGGTGAGATGAGCCCGACGCCCGGTGTGGAGTGCCGGGTCTTCGCGATGTTCGGATACACCTTGTAGCCCGGGAGCTGGCCGCCCTCACCGGGTTTGGCGCCCTGGGCCATCTTGATCTGGATGTCGCTGGCGTTGACCAGGTAGTCGCTGGTGACGCCGAAGCGGCCGGAGGCCACCTGCTTGACCGCGCTGCGGCGGCGCGGATCGTAGAGGCGGTCGACGTCCTCGCCGCCCTCGCCGCTGTTGGACCGGCCGCCGAGGTTGTTCATGGCGATGGCCATGGTCTCGTGCGCCTCGGCGCTGATGGAGCCGTAGCTCATGGCGCCGGTGTTGAACCGGGTCACGATGGAGTCGACGGACTCCACCTCGTCGAGCGGGACCGGCGGGCGGACGTCGGTGCGGAACTCGAACAGCCCGCGCAGCGCACCGCCGTCGCGGGCCAGCCGGTTCACCTCGTCGGAGTACTGGCGGAACACCTCGTGACGGCCGGTGCGGGTCGAATGCTGCAGCAGGAAAACCACTTCGGGGGTGAACAGGTGCAGCTCGCCCTCGCGGCGGAAGGCGTACTCGCCGCCGACCTCGAGGCGCCGGTGCACGCGTTCGGTGGGGTTCTCCGGGTAGGCGCGGCGGTGCCGGAGCTTGACCTCCTCGGCGATGACGTCGAGTCCGATGCCGCCGAGCTGGGTGGGCGTTCCGGTGAAGTACTCGTCGATGACGTCGCGGTCGATGCCGACGGCCTCGAAGGCCTGGGCGGCGGTGTAGGACGCGACGGTGGAGATGCCCATCTTGCTCATCACCTTCGTGACGCCCTTGCCCAGCGCCTTGAGGTAATTGCGGACGGCGGTGGCCGGTTCGATGCCGGTCAGCTCGCCCTCGCGGATGAGGTCCTCGATCGACTCGAACGCCAGGTACGGGTTGACGGCGGCGGCTCCGAAGCCGATGAGCATGGCGATGTGGTGGACCTCGCGGGCGTCGCCGGATTCGACGACCAGCGCCACGGCGGTGCGCTCCTTGGTCCGCACCAGGTGGTGGTGCACCGCCGACACTGCGAGCAGGGACGGGATCGGGGCGCGGGTGTGGTGGGAGTCGCGATCCGAGATCACCAGGGTGCGGGCGCCTTTGGCGATCGCGTCACAGGCGCGGTTGCGGAGTTCGTCGAGGGCGTCGGCCAGGCCTTCGCCGCCGCGCTCGACGTCGTAGAGCGCCTTGAGCACGGTGGTGCGCAGACCGGGGTGCTCACCGTCGGCGTTGATATGGACGATCTTGTTGAGCTCGTCGTTGTCGAGAACCGGCCACTTGACCAGGATCTGGCGGCAGGAGGCGGCGGTGGGTTCGAGCAGGTTCTGCTCCGGGCCCATCACCCGGGACATGCTGGTGACGATCTCCTCGCGGATCGCGTCCAGCGGCGGGTTCGTCACCTGGGCGAACAACTCGACGAAGTACTCGTAGAGCAGGCGGGAACGTTCCGACAGCACCGCCGTGGGGGTGTCGGTGCCCATGGAGCCCAGGGGTTCGGCGCCGGAGGCGGCCATCGGGGTGAGCAGGATGCGGAGCTCTTCCTCGGTGTAGCCGAAGGAGATCTGGCGGCGCACGACCGAGTCGTGGTTGGGCTGCACTCGGGCCCGATCGGGCAGGGTCGCGAGGTCGAGGAGGCCGGCGTGCAGCCATTCGCCGTACGGTTCGGCCTTCGAGAGCTGTTCCTTGATCTCATCGTCGGGAACGATGCGGCCCTCGGCGGTGTCGATGAGCAGCATCCTGCCCGGCTGCAGGCGGCCCTTGGCGACGATCTGGCAGGACGGCACGTCGAGCACCCCGGCCTCGCTGGCGAGGATGAGCCGGTCGTCGACCGTGCGCCACCAGCGTCCGGGCCGTAATCCGTTGCGGTCCAACACCGCTCCGACGACGGTGCCGTCGGTGAAGGTGACGCAGGCCGGACCGTCCCACGGTTCCATCAGGGAGGCGTGGAATTGCCAGAACGCGCGCTCGGCGGGGTCCATGGCCGAGTCGTTCTCCCACGCTTCGGGAATCATCATCAGCACGGCGTGCGGCAGCTCACGGCCGCCGAGGTGCAGGAGTTCGAGCACCTCGTCGAATGACGCGGAGTCGGACGCCTCGGGCGTGCAGATCGGCGAGAGCCGGCTGATGTCGCCGGGGATCTTGGCGCTGGCCAGCATCGCTTCGCGGGCGTGCATGCGGTTGCGGTTGCCACGCACGGTGTTGATCTCGCCGTTGTGGGCGACGAACCGGAACGGGTGTGCCAGCGGCCAGGACGGAAAGGTGTTGGTGGAGAAACGGCTGTGCACGATCGCCATGGCGCTCACGCAGCGCTCGTCGCGCAGGTCGGCGAAGAACTGCGGCAGCTGGACGGTGGTGAGCATGCCCTTGTAGGCGATGGTGCGGCTCGACAGCGTCGGGAAGTAGGCCTCGGCCTCGGCTTCGGCCCGCTTGCGCAGGGGGTACACGCGGCGGTCGAGGTCGATGCCGCCGGGGCGGGCGCCGTTGGTCTCAGGAGCGGCGACGAAGAGCTGGGAGAAGTAGGGCATACAGCTCAGCGCGGTGGTGCCGACACCGGCGCCGTCGGGAGTGACGGGCAGCTTGCGCCAGCCGAGGATCTCCAGACCCTCTTCGCCGGCGATGGCCTCGATGCGCTGGGTGGCGGCGGCGCGGGCGGCCGAATCTTGAGGCAGGAAGCAGAGTCCCGCGGCGAAGGTGTTGCAGCCGTTGTCGGTGGGTGCGGGGAGGTCGAAGTCGACGACGTCGCGGAAGAGTTCGACCGGGAGCTGGATGAGGATGCCCGCGCCGTCACCGCTGTTCGTCTCCGCGCCGGCGGCGCCGCGGTGGTCGAGGTGTTCGAGGGCGACGAGGCCGTCGGCGACGATGGAGTGGGTGCGGCGGCCCTGGATGTCGGTGATCATGGCGACGCCGCAGGAATCGGCCTCGTTGGCGGGGTCGTACAGACCTTGCGGTCGAGGAAATGCCGAGAACAGCATTCGTTTGGTACCTCCGCAGTCCGGATTCTTTCGATTCCGGGACTGCACCGGCCCGAAGAGCCAGTGTATCAGCGGAGGTGGGTTGCTACCCGTCGAGAAGAGTCGGGACCAGCGGAAACCCGGGGAGGTTGCGCACCACGGTCCAGGTGGTCACGGTGACCACGAGCACAGCGATGGCCGCGATCGGCATGAGGCGGCGCCCGAGCCGCCACCGCACCGCGAACCACAGTGCCAGCAGCGGGAGGCCGACGAGCAGGAAGACGTTGTCGGACACCGCTGCCGCGACGTCGCCGTGCAGCAGGTCGTGCGTCATGCGCAGGCCACCGCAGGCCGGGCAGTCCCAGCCGGTCAGCTGCTTGAAGGGGCAGCCGGGGAACAGGAAGCCGGGGCGATGCGGATCGGCGATGCCGATGTAGGCGAGGCAACCGGCGACCACCGCGCCGGTGCCCAGCGCGCCGTACAGCCGGGTGCGGCTGCTCGATGCGACGCTAGGTTCCATCGCGCAGCGGACGTCCCTGCGGGTCGCGCACCTTGTCGGTGAGGATGAGGATGGCGTCGACGATGCCCCAGATGACGGCGCCGATGCCGCAGGTCACGAGGCCCACGACGAGCTGGATGACGCCGAGCTTGGTGTCACCCATGTAGATGCGGCCGATGCCGACGAGTCCGAACAGGCCGATGAGCTGGAGGAGTCCGGCGACGATCTTCGACTTGTCGGAGAACGGCTCACCGGTCATCGGGTGACGGCCGAAGGGCGCCATCTGGTCGTACTGGCCCGGGGGTGGGTACTGGCCGGGTGGCGTGCCGTACTGCCCTGGGGGCGGGTACTGCCCGGGCGGGGTGCCGTACTGCCCGGTCGTGCCGTACTCACCGGGCGTGCCGAACTGGCCGGCCGATCCGTACTGGCCGGGCGGAGTCTCGTGCTGGCCGGGAGGCGGCGGGTATTGCCCCGGAGGAGGTGGCGGGGTCGTGCCCTCTGAGCTGCTGCCGAACTGCGCGGGATCGGTCATGCCGCCAGCATGCCAGAACCCCCGGTTCCCCATAAGGGAGGGAAACCGGAAAAGGTGGTGGCGGCTTTCAGAAGGGTGGTGGTTCGTCGCCGGGTTGCGGTGGAGGCTTGGGAGCGAACAGTGCGTCGAGTGCTTGTCGGCGGGCGCGGCGGCGGGCTTCGCGGTGTTCGCGGTTCTGTTGGCGTTCCGCGGCGATGCGGGCGGCTCGGGATTGGGCCCGGGTGCGTTGCCGCTTGGGCATCATCGCGGTGCGCTCACCGCTTGGGTCGTCGGTTCGCGGTGTGACAACTGCGGCGGCCGTCGGGGTGCAGAGGCTGGGAAACAGCAGCGCCGCTCCCGGTCTAGTGGTGTAGGTCTGGCCCGCCGGGCTGGTCCAGATCACGGTGCCGTCGCATTGTTGTCGGTCGTGCCAGCCCCAGAACGTCTTGATCAAATGGTGCAGGCGGCATAGGCATTTCAGGTTCGACGCCTGGGTCGGCCCGCCCTGGCTGTAGGGGATGGTGTGGTCGATGTCGGTGCTGAACGCCGCCACGTCGCAACCGGGGAACCGGCAGCCCAGGTCGCGGCACCGCACGAACTCCGCCAGGTTGCGCGAGGGGGTGTAGCGCGGCTCGGGCGGGGCGTCGCCGGGATGGATCAGCGGCCGGATCGTCGCCTGCTCGGCCAGGGGCGCGACCTGTTCGGGCGGCAGGATGCCGTCGTTGTGCACCAGGCTCGCCACCGAATCATCCGCGGTGTCGGCGTCGGTGTCGGACTCGGCGTCGTCCACGTCAACAGGCTCGACCGAGCCGTCGGCGTCGGTATCCGTTTCGGCGTCTATGTCGGCGGTCTCGGCCGGGGTGTCCGCCTCTTCGGCGGCGGCCTCAGTGTCGGCGGCACCCCCACCTTCGGTGTTGGGGCCGGTGATGGTGTGGATGACGAAGGGGGCGGCCAGGGCGTCCTTCTTCGGGCAAGCAGCGTTGCCGCATTGGCAGGGCAGGCGTTCGGCGCCGCTGCACACCGCGGCGATGGCATCGACGCGGCGCTGCCGCTTGGTGCGGGGGTCATCGGGGCACACGGTGTCGGCCATCGCGTCGACACTCCGCTCGAAGATCTGAGCATCGACGGTGCTCATGGTGCCGCCGAAGGTGCTCATCCCGTCGAGGCCGTCGTTGACCCAGAACTCACGGAGCTCCCGGGCCCTCTTGCGTCGCCGCACCGCATCCCGGTCCACCCGGGCGATGATCCGGTCGACATGCCCACACAGCTGACCGGGACTCAGTGTCATCAACCGCACCGCCGCACCCGCCAACGCCGCATCCACCCCCGCCAGAATGTCGGGATCGGTGATCAAGCTGGTGCGATGCAGCAACACATCGACGATGGAC
>NZ_JAUMSQ010000272.1:0-12032 GCF_030519285.1 Mycolicibacterium arseniciresistens | reverse complement strand
CGGCCCGCACCCGGTGGTGGGCGTCGGCGGTCAGCGGCAGCTCGACGGAGAACCCTGCGGTGTCCTCGACGCCCGGGGCCGACCAACGCAGCGCCGTGGTGGCCGCCGCGGAATGGACGTCGACGCGGGACAGGTAGGCCGGCCGGTCCCCGAGCAGCCCGTCGAGGTCCGAGGTGCTCGGCGGGCGGCGTTCCGGCCACCCGGACTCGTCCCAGCCGTGTCCCCAGATCACCCCGTCGGGGTGGGCCTTGGCGTGGTCGGCGACCATCGTCAGACAGTGCCGCAGCGACGTCGCCGTACGCAGGTCGAGCCCGGTCAGCGTCAGTCCGGTCGCGGTCAGGTGGATGTGGCTGTCGACGAATGCCGGCGCCACGAACCCGCCGTCCAGGTCGACGACGGTGGCCTCGGGGAATTGAGCCCGGCCGACGTCGTCGGCGCCGAGCCAGACGACGGTGTCGCCGCGGACCGCCATCGCGGTGGCGTCGGGCATGGCCGGGCTGTGTATCCGCCCGCCCGACAGCAGTGTCGTCACCACGAGTCCGACACGCTAGTCGGGCTTGCGCTCCACGACCTCGGGCAGGGCAGCCAAAGCGGTGCCGGGCGGGGTGTCGTGCACGTCGACGACCTCGCCGTCGATGTAGCCCCCGTCGCGGTAGTCCCGGGTGTAGGGCGGCATACCCGCCACGGTGACCACGGGGACACGGCCGAGACGGCGGGCGGCCATCGCCGTCGCCGCGGGCCGGACGGCGGCCCTTGTCGGCGGCAGCAGCAGCAGCGCGCCGAGCACCGACGAGGCGACGCCGGGAATCGCCACCAGCACCGTGCCGAGCGCGACGAGCGCGCTGTCGGTCACGGCGCCGCGGGCCGACGCGGCGGTCATCCCGGACTGCAGCCTGCCGATCTGGCGCCGCAGCTGCGAACCGGCCAGCGCCAGGCCGAGCACGAAGGTGGCGAGCACCAGCAGGAGTGTCCAGCCGAACCCGATCGTCGACACCAGCGCGACGAGCACCGCCAGTTCGACGACCGTGTAGAGCAGGAACAGCCGCATCATCATGATCGGACAACGTTCCGCACGGCGCCGGGGTTCCGTAGATTGAGCGCGTGGTAGACGACGTGCGCGACATCAAGATCACCGCACCGAACGGTCCCCTCGAGGCCATGGTGTCCGTCCCCGAAGGTTCCGGTCCGTGGCCGGGCGTGGTGGTGGTGCACGATGTCATCGGCTACAGCCCCGACAATCGCAGGACGACCGCGCGGATCTGCGCCCAGGGGTACGTGACCATCACCCCGAATCTGTTCTCCCGCGGCCGGGTGCGGTGCATCACCAGCGCGTTCCGCAGCCTGTTCACCCGCACCGGCCCCACCGTCGACGACATCCTGGCCGCCCGGGAACACCTGCTCGCCATGCCCGAGTGCAGCGGGCCGGTCGGCATCGTGGGCTTCTGCATGGGCGGACAGTTCGCGCTGCTGCTGTCGCCGCGCGGTTTCGCCGCGTCGGCGCCGTTCTACGGCACGCCGTTGCCGCGCGGCCTCGACGAGGCGCTCGACGCGTCCTGCCCGGTCGTCGCGAGCTTCGGCAGGCGCGATCCGCTGGGCATCGGCGCGGGCGAGCGCCTGACCAAGGTGGTCGAGGCCCGCAACATCACCGCCGACGTCAAGGTGTACCCGGACGTCGGCCACAGCTTCGCCAACCAGCTGCCGGCCCAACCGCTGCTGCGGATCACCGGATTCGGCTACGACGAGGCCGCCACCGAGGACGCCTGGTCGAGGGTGTTCGCGTTCTTCGACACGCACCTGCGCGCCGGTTAGGCCGCCCGCACCTCGATCGCCGCGTGCACCTTGTCCACGCCGCCGCGGATCAGTGCCTGCGGAATCCACCACCAGGCGTGCCACCAGTAGCGCCGGGTCACCATGTCGAACACCCGCCGGGTCTCCGACTTCGGCAGGTTGCGGGCGATCGCCTCCACCGGTTCACCCTTGGGCTTGCCGAGCACCCCGCACTTCTGGATGGTGACCCGCGGAGTGTTGTTGATGCGCTTGGTCTTCCACGAGCCGTCGTCGGTGCTGATGAGCAGCCGGTCACCGTCGGGCACACCCCACACCGGGGTCGGCTTCGGCCTGCCGTCCTTGGTGAACGTGGTCAGCAGCAGGTACTTCTCGCCGTATACGTCCAGGAACGTCGGAGCCATCTCAGCTCACCGCCTTCAATTCGATGGTGACGTTCTTCTTCAAACCGCCGTTGAGCTTGGAGAAGAACCCGAAGCCCTTGCCGAGCAGGCCGTAACGCCGGCCGATCGCGTCGTAGGTGGGTCCGTTGGCCGACTTGTCGAGGAGCGTCGCCGTCGCCTCGACCGCCTCGCCCTTGGGATTGCCGCCGCGGTCGCACTCGGCGATCGTGACCCGCGGGGTGTTGCGGATGCGCTTGACCTTCCAGGACTTCTCCTGGGTGATCACCACCAGCCCGTCGCCCGACGGCGCGGCCCAGATCGGTGTCGGCTTGGGCCTGCCGTCCTTGGTGAACGTGGTCAGCAGGATGTACTCGGCCTTGGCGACCTCAGCGAATGTGGGCACGACAGTCACCGTACTGAACTTCGCGCCGGCCCGGCGTGCCGATCGCCCCGTCACACCGCGCGCCAGCTCCACCGCACCGCGAGATCGACACCACGCAGTCCACTACCCGCACTTCTCCTGCGCCACGTCAATCTCGCGCTCGAGTCACCGCGGGCCGATCAGCCCTCGAGGTCGCCCTCGGTCTCCAGCAGTACCTGGCGCAGGCCGTCGAGCGTCGCGGGTTCGGGCTTCGCCCACATCCCCCGGCCCGCCGCCTCGAGCAACCGCTCCGCCATCCCGTGCAGCGCCCACGGGTTGGACTCGGACATGAACTTGCGGTTCTCGTCGTCGAGGACGTACTCGCTGCTGAGCCGCTCGTACATCCAGTCGGCCATCACCCCGGCGGTGGCGTCGTAGCCGAACAGGTAGTCGACGGTGGCGGCCATCTCGAAGGCGCCCTTGTAGCCGTGCCTGCGCATCGCGGTCATCCAGCGGGGGTTGACGACGCGGGCACGGAACACCCGGGTGGTCTCCTCGCTCAAGGTGCGGGTGCGCACCGCGTCGGGGCGGGTGTTGTCACCGATGTAGGCCGCGGGGTCCTTGCCGGTGAGCGCCCGCACGGTGGCGATCATCCCGCCGTGGTACTGGAAGTAGTCGTCGGAGTCGGCGATGTCGTGCTCGCGGGTGTCGGTGTTCTTCGCGGCCACCGCGATGCGACGGTAGTTCTGGTTCATGTCCTCGGTCGCCTGCCTGCCGTCCAGGCCCCGGCCGTAGGCGAATCCGCCCCACGCGGTGTAGACCTCGGCGAGATCGGCGTCGTCGCGCCAATTCCGGCTGTCGATCAGCTGCAGCAGGCCCGCGCCGTACGTTCCCGGCTTGGAGCCGAAGATCCTTGTGGTGGCGCGGCGTTGGTCGCCGTGCTCGGCGAGGTCGGCCTGCGCGTGGGCGCGCACGTAGTTGTCCTCGGCGGGTTCGTCGAGGCCCGCGACGAGCGCCACCGCGTCGTCGAGCATCGTGACCACGTGCGGGAACGCGTCGCGGAAGAAGCCCGAGATCCGCACGGTGACGTCGATGCGGGGCCTGCCGAGCTCGGCCGGTGTGATGGCCTCGAGGTCGACGACGCGCCGCGACGCGTCGTCCCAGACCGGCCGCACCCCCAGCAGCGCCAGCACCTCGGCGATGTCGTCGCCGGAGGTGCGCATGGCCGAGGTGCCCCACACCGACAGCCCGACCGACCTCGGCCAGCTGCCATGGTCGTCGCGGTAGCGTGCCAGCAGCGAATCCGCCATGGCCACACCGGTTTCCCAGGCCAGCCGCGACGGCACCGCCTTGGGGTCCACCGAGTAGAAGTTGCGTCCGGTCGGCAGCACGTTGACCAGGCCGCGCAGCGGTGAGCCCGACGGGCCTGCGGCGATGAAGCGGCCGTCCAGCGCGCGCAGCACCTGCTCGATCTCGGCCGACGTGCCTGCGAGCCGGGGCACCACCTCGGTCGCGGCGAACCGCAGGATGGCCGCCACCGCGGGGTCGTCGGTGATCCCGTCGACGGCGTCGGCGTCCCACCCCGAACGCTGCAGCGCGGCCACCAGTTCGCGGGCGGCGGTCTCCGCGGCGTCGACGGCGGTGCGCTCGTCGTTCCCGTCCTCCGCAAGACCGAGGGCCTGCCGCAACCCGGGCACCGTCTGCTCGCCGCCGAACAACTGCCGGGCCCGCAGGATCGCCAGCACCAGGTCGAGCTGCGACTCGCCCTCCGGCGGATGCCCGAGCACGTGCAGGCCGTCGCGGATCTGGACGTCCTTGATCTCGCACAGCCAGCCGTCGACGTGCAACAGCATGTCGTCGAACGAGTCCTCGTCGGGGCGTTCGGCGAGCCCGAGGTCGTGGTCCATCTTCGCCGCCCGCATCAGCGTCCAGATCTGCTGGCGGATGGCGGGCAGCTTCCCCGGATCGAGGGCGGAGACGTTGGCGTGCTCGTCGAGGAGCTGCTCGAGGCGGGCGATGTCGCCGTAACTCTCGGCCCGCGCCATCGGCGGGATCAGGTGGTCGACGAGGGTGGCGTGCGCGCGGCGCTTGGCCTGGGTGCCCTCGCCGGGGTCGTTGACCAGGAACGGGTAGATCAGCGGCAGGTTGCCCAGTGCCGCGTCGGTGCCGCACGCCGCGGACATGCCGAGGGTCTTGCCCGGCAGCCACTCCAGGTTGCCGTGCTTGCCCAGGTGCACGACCGCGTCGGCCCCGAAGCCCGCGTCGAGCCAGTGGTAGGCCGCCAGGTAGTGGTGGCTCGGCGGCAGGTCGGGGTCGTGGTAGATGGCGACGGGGTTCTCCCCGAAGCCGCGCGGCGGCTGCACCATCAGCACCACGTTGCCCGCCTGCATCGCGGCGATGACGATCTCGCCGTCGGCGTCGTGGCTGCGGTCCACGAACAGGTCGCCCGGCGGCGGCCCCCAGTGCTCGACGACGGCGTCGGTGAGTTCGGCGGGCAGGGTGGCGAACCACGCGCGGTACTCGGCTGCGGCGATCCGGATCGGATTGCCCGCCAGCTGGCCCTCGGTCAGCCAGGCGGCGTCCTGGCCGCCTCGTTCGATCAGCGCGTGGATCAGCGCGTCACCATCGCCGGCCTCGACTCCCGGGAAATCCCCGACGGCGTAACCGTGGGCGGCCATCGCGCGCAGCAGTTCGATGGCGCTGGCGGGCGTGTCGAGCCCGACGGCGTTGCCGATGCGCGCGTGCTTGGTCGGGTACGCGGAGAACACCACAGCCACCCGCTTGTCCGGCGGCGCGACGGCGCGCAGCCGTGCGTGCCGGACGGCGAGGCCCGCCACCCGCGCGCAGCGCTCCGGGTCGGCCACGTAGGACACCAGGCCCTCGGCGTCGATCTCCTTGAACGAGAACGGGACCGTGATGAGCCTGCCGTCGAACTCCGGGACGGCCACCTGGGTGGCGACGTCCAGCGGGGACATCCCGTCGTCGTTGGCGGCCCACTGCGCCCGGGAACTCGTCAGGCACAGCCCCTGCAGGATCGGGATGTCCAGCGCCGCGAGATGGGCGACGTCCCAAGTGTCGTCGTTGCCGCCCGCACCCACCGAGGCGGGTGTCGCTCCCCCGGCGGCCAGCACCGTGGTGACCATGGCGTCGGCGGCCTTCAGCGTGTCGAGCAGTTCGGCGGGCGCGGTGCGCAGCGATGCGCAGAACACCGGAAGCGGTTGTCCGCCTGCGTTTTCGATGGCCGAGCAGAGCGCGTCGACGTAGCCGGTGTTGCCGGCCAGATGCTGCGCCCGGTAGTAGAGCACGGCGACCGTTGGACCGTCGACGTCGGCGGCCTCGCGCTCGAGAACACCCCATTCAGGGGTGGATTCCGGTGGGGCGAAACCGAATCCGGTCATCAGGATGGTGTCGCACAGGAAGGCGTGCAGCCGGCGGAGGTTCTCCACCCCGCCCTGGGCGAGGTAGATGTGGGCCTGCAACGCCACCCCGGCCGGCGTCGTCGAGCGACGCATCAGTTCGGCGTCGGGCGCCTGTTCCCCGGAGACGACCACGGCGGGCACCCCGCTGGCGACGACGGCGGCGATGCCGTCCTCCCATGCGCGATACCCGCCGAGAATCCGCACGACGACGCAGTCGGCGCCGTCCAGCAATTCCGTCAGCTCACCGTCCACCAGGCGGGTCGGGTTGGCCCACCTGTACTGCGCGCCGCTGGCGCGGGCGGTGGTGAGGTCGGTGTCGGACGTCGACAGCAACAGGACGGTCGGATGACGGGTCGGCTGGGCCACCCGTCATTCGTACCCCACCCGGGGTCAGCGGTCGTAGTTTCCCCAGCGCGCATGCCACGACTGCTGGTAGGGCAGTCCGATCGCGGCGATGAGGACGAACAGAGCGACGACGAGAGCGATGATGGTGAACATCGCGGCCCCCTTCCCTTGTATGCGATACCGGCGGTATCGCCTCACCTGAAAGGTACGGAGCCGCAAGGGCGAAACAAAGCGTTTGTGTGGAGGAGATCACACGCCCCGACAGTGTGAAGGACGTCACATCTGGCCGTGTTTCCGCGTTCAGCGGTCGGTGACGAAGCCCTCGGCGATCATCCAGTCGCGGGCGACGACGGCGGGGTCGCGGCCCTCGACGTCGACCTGCTTGTTCATCTCGATGATCGCGTCGTTCGTCAGCGCGGCCGTCACCGGCGCGGTCACCGCGGCGATCTCGGGATGTGCGTCGAAGAAGCCGCGCTTCATGGTGACCGACGGGTTGTAGTGGGCGAAGAACTGCTTGTCGTCGGTGAGCACCACCAGATCGAGGGCGGCGATCCGGCCGTCGGTGGTGAACACCTCGCCGAAGTCGCACTGCGTGGCGTCGGCGGTGGCCTGGTAGATGATGCCGACCTGCAGGATCGGCGTCTGGGCGCGGGCCGGGTCGAACCCGTAGGCGGCGGCCATCCCGGGGAAGCCGTCCTGGCGGGCGCGGAACTCGGTGTCCACACAGGTCTTCGCGGCGGCAGGATCGCGGCGCACCAGATCGGCGTACTGCGACAGGGTGCGCACGCCGGTCCGCTCGACGACTCGCCTGCTCGCGGCCAGCGCGTAGGTGTCGTCCATCGGTCCGGGCTCCAGCCACACCATGTCGTTGCGGGCGAGGTCATCGTCGCGCACCGCCTCGAACTGCTCGCGGGTGTCCGGGATCGGCTTCTCGTTGCCGAGGTAGTTGATCCACGCGTTGCCGGTGAACTCGTAGGCGACGTCGACCTGTCCACGCAGCTGCGCCTCGCGGGTGCTGCGCGACCCGACGATGCCGGTCAGGTCGCGGACGTCGGCGCCGGCCGCGGCGAGGGTGTACTCGAGGATGTAGCCCAGGATGACCTGCTCGGTGTATTCCTTGGAGCCGACGGTGATCTTCACGCCCTGCAGCTCGGGCGCAGGCTCGATCGATCCGGGACCCACTTCGAACGGCACCGCGCTACCGGAGCCGAGGCCACACCCCGACAACACCAGCACGACACACGACGCCAGCGCGACCAGCGCCCGCCGCGCCGTCACCGCAGGCCCTTGGGGCCGACGTAGAACTCCGCGAGGCCGCCGACCCAGTCCACGAGCAGAGCCAGGCACACCGCCAGCACGCTGCCCAGGATCAGCGTCACGTTGTCCTGCAGCTTGTAGCCGGTGTCGATCAGGATGCCCAGGCCGCCGGCGTTGACCAGAAACGACAGTGTCGCGGTGCCGACCGCCAGCACCAGGGAGGTGCGCAGCCCGGCCAGGATGTAGGGCACAGCCAGCGGGAGTTCGACCCGCAACAGCAGCGCGGCGCGCGACATGCCCTGGCCCAGGCCGGCGTCGATCAACGACCGGTCGACCTGGTCGATGCCCAGGATGGTGCTGGCCAGCACGGGCAGCAGTGAGTACAGCGCAATCGGCAGCACACCGATCCAGAACCCGGTCTGCGCGGTGAGGAGGAACAGCAGCACCAGAAGGCCGATCGCCGGCGCGGCCTGCCCGATGTTCGCCACACCGATGACCAACGGCCGCAGGATCTTTGCGCCGGGACGGGTGACGAGCACGCCGAGCGGGACGCCGATGAGCAGGACGATGGCGGTGACGGCGCCGGTGATCAGCAGGTGCTGCCAGATCAGCGAGGCGACGTTCGCCGGGTTGATGTTCTCCTTCTGGGTGGCGGTCAGATCGCGGTTGAACGCCCAGAACACCACGGCCGCAGCGACGATGAGCACGAGCACCGGCTGGATGTAGAGCCGGACGCGCTCGGCCGCGGAGGCCTTGGGGGTGTCGACGGTCTTGACGGCACTGGTCACGGTTCGTCGTTCCCGGTGGCCGCCTCCGCATCCGACCGCAGCGTGGTGATGGTCTCGATCAGGGTGTCCAGCGTGACGACCCCGACGTACCGGCTGCCCGGTCCGGCGACCACCGCTGAGGCGTGCTGTTCGGCCAGGATCGCCTCGAGGGCGTCCTCGAGTGTCGACTGCGTGCTGACCACGTCGAGCGGCTCGGCGACGTCGCTGAGCGAGCCGGCGTGCCGCAGCCGCTTCTCGCGCACCCAGCTGACCGGACGGTCACGGTCGTCGAGCAGCACCAGCCAGTCGAAGTCGGTCCCGGCCAGCGCGGTGCGGGCCTGTTCGACGGTGTCGTCGCGGTGCACGGCCGGGTGCGGTCGCAGTTCGACGTCCTTGACCCGCAACAGGCCGAGCTGCCGAAGCGAGGCGCCGGACCCGACGAAGCCGGCGACGGTGTCGTCCGCGGGGCTGGCCAGGATGGTCTGCGGGGTGTCGTACTGGAGCACCTTGGACCGCTGCCCCAGCACGGCGATGCGGTCACCGAGCTTGACCGCCTCGCCGAAGTCGTGGGTGACGAAGACGATCGTCTTGCGGAGTTCGGTCTGCAGCCGCAGCAGCTCGTCCTGCAGCGTGCTGCGGGTGATCGGGTCCACCGCGCCGAACGGCTCGTCCATCAGCAGCACCGGCGGATCGGCGGCGAGTGCGCGGGCCACCCCGACCCGCTGCTGCTGGCCGCCCGACAGCTGGCGCGGATAGCGCTGCGCGTACTGCGCCGGCTCGAGTCCCACCATGTCGAGCAGTTCGTCGACCCGGTCACCGATACGCTTGCGGTCCCAGCCCAGCAGGCCCGGGACCAGGCCTACGTTCTGCCGGATCGTCATGTGCGGGAAGAGGCCGGCCTGCTGGATGGCGTAGCCGATCGAACGCCGGAGCTCCGTCGGCTTGATCGACAGCGCGTCCTTGTCACCGATCTCGATGCGACCCGAGGTCGGTTCGGACAGCCGGTTGATCATCCGCATGGTGGTGGTCTTGCCGCACCCCGACGGGCCGACGAAGACGACGATCTCGCCGGCCGGAATCTCGAGCGAGACGTTCTCCACCGCAGGGTCTTTCGAACCCGGATACACCTTCGACACGTTGTCCAGCAGGATCCGCACCCCGGTCGGATCCTGCTTGGTGGGGCTTTCGGCTGTCAGTCCGGTTGTCATCGAACACCTTTCGATGTGGTGAGGCGCCCGAGCAGGACGAGCAGGGCATCCAGTACGAGCGCCAGGATCACGATCAGCAGGGTGCCGGCGAGTGCCATCGGCAGTGCCGTGGGGCTGCCGACACGGGCCAGCCCGGCGAAGATCAGGTTCCCCAGACCCGGGCCCTTGACGTAGGCGGCGATGGCCAGCACGCCCATCGACATCTGGGTGCTCATCCGCATGGCCGACAGGATCGACGGCCATGCCAGCCGGATCTCGACGCGACCGAGGGTGCCCATCCGGCTCAGCCCGATGCCGCGCGCCGCATCGGTGAGGGCGGGGTCGATCGCGGTGAGACCGACGATGGTGTTGCGGATGATCGGCAGCAGCGAGTACAGCACCAGCGCCGCGATGCTGGTGGCCACGCCGAGCCCGAACAGCGGGATGAGCAGGCCGAGCAGGGCGAAGGACGGAACGGTCAGGATGATGCTCGATGTCGTCGTGGCGAGGTTGGCGGCCAGTGGGCTGCGATAGGTCAGCACGCCGACGGCCACGCCGATCAGGGTCGCGATCAGCACGCTCTGCACCACCGCGCTGACGTGCTGATAGGAATCGAACAGAAGCTGGGATTGGTGGGAGGTCACGTAGTCCCACAGACCTCGCACGCCCACCTCCGCTGTAGGTTCGTCCCGCGTGTGCGCAGCACCCTACGCGCGGGGTGCCTGGCTGGTACCCGAACCCGACTAGATCAAAACGGCTCGGTTATGCCGCCGGTTCGGTTCTCACTGAGTCAAACCCTGGGCCGGCGAGCGCCGTTGCGGAAGCGTCTGCGCCCGTGCGCGTGGTGAAATTGGGTGCCCGGATCGGAGCCCGCATCGATGGAGTCCAGCTGAGCGACGTGTCCGACGCGGCGACGGCGGCACGCATCAACGACGCGCTGCTCGAGCACAAGGTGATCTTCTTCCGCGAGCAACACGAACTGGACGACGACGGTCAGCTGGCGTTCGCGCGCAGGCTCGGAACGCCGACGACGGCCCATCCAACCGTGACCTCCCGCGGCGAGCGGGTGCTGCCCATCGACTCCCGCTACGACAAGGCCAACAGCTGGCACACCGACGTGACGTTCGTCGACCGCATCCCGAAGGCCTCGCTGCTGCGGGCGGTGACGCTGCCCGAGTACGGCGGGACCACCACGTGGGCGTCGACGGAGGCCGCATACGACCGGCTGCCGGAACCGCTGCGGGCGCTGGTCGACAACCTGTGGGCGGTGCACACCAACGCCTATGACTACATCGCCGACGTCGAGACGCCGTCGGCGTCGGCGTCGGCCGCCGAGCGGCAGTACCGCTCGGAGTTCGTCAAGGACTACTACGAGACCGAGCATCCGGTGGTGCGGGTGCATCCGGAGACCGGTCGCCGGGTGCTGGTGCTCGGGCACTTCGTCAAGAACTTCGTCGGATTGAACTCCGCGGAGTCAGCCGCCCTGTTCGGCCTGCTGCAGGCCCGGATCACGAAGCTGGAGAACACCATCCGATGGAACTGGGCGCCGGGCGACGTCGCGATCTGGGACAACAGGGCCACCCAGCACTACGCGGTCTCCGATTACGACGACCAGTTCCGCCGGCTCAGCCGGGTCACCCTGGCCGGCGACATCCCGGTGGACGTCCACGGCAGGCGCAGCAGGGTGATCTCCGGTGACGCGTCGCACTATTCGGCAGTGGTGACACCGATCGCGCTGGCCAGCTGAGGCTACAGCCGTCCCATCTCCCGCGACATCGCCGAGCGCTCCAGAAAGTCCAGGCGGGCGGGCGGATTCGTCCGCTGCGGGGTCTCGAACACCGCGTGCAGCCACTGGGCGAGTCGGTGTGCCCTGCCGGGCACCGCGGGCGCGGCGGCGGCGGCGGTCGAGAACAGCACCTGCTGCTCGGTGATCAGCACCTGCGTGGTCGGCTCCTGCGCGGCAGGCACGACCGACGGCATCGTCGCCGCTGGTGCCGTTGACAGTTCGGTCATGTCATCTACCCCCTCGCGTCCGGACCGCCCGGACTTGATGAAGCGAACGCTACGACTCAACCCCAGCTACCTCACGCGTAGTCGGCTACCCGTGCGCGTGGCGAACTACCACCGACCAATCGACGCTGTTGAAGAGGTCCGCGCTCACTTTCAGCTATCGCCGCCCCGGCGTGCCGGGTCGCCGATGCAAATCCTGGCTAACATGCAGTCGTGTCAGGCGGCGGGACTCCTAGAATGGTGAGACCGATGAGCCGACACCGTGACCAGGACGCCTGCCCCGGCGCACTCAGCGTGCACCGGGCCGCCGACGGCGCGCTGGCGCGGGTGCGCCTGCCCGGCGGCATGGTGACACCCGACCAGTTGCGGGCACTGGCTGGCGCGGCGAGCGAGTTTGGCTCGCCCGCAATGGAACTCACTTCCCGCGGCAACATCCAGATCCGCGCCGTCACCGACACCGCCGCGCTCGCCGACGCCGTGGCCGCCGCCGGGCTGTTGCCGTCGGCCTCCCACGAACG
>NZ_JAUMSQ010000271.1:0-12074 GCF_030519285.1 Mycolicibacterium arseniciresistens | reverse complement strand
CGTTGGCCGACGCCACCCGCGGCGCCGATGCGCTCGGCCGCCGGCACGACGCGTTGGCCGAGGAACTGCGAGAGGTCAGCACGCAGCTGAAGGTGTACGGCACCGAGGGCCGCCGGGGCAGCCTGGACGCGGCGGAGGGCGAACGCCAGCACGCCGAGCGGGAGTACCTGCGGGTGCACCGGCGGGCCCGGGCGGCGCAACTGCTGCGCACGGTGATGGCGCGCCACCGCGACGCCACCCGGTCGCGCTACGTCGACCCGTTCCGCGATCAGGTGGAACGTCTCGGCCGCATCGTGTTCGGGGACAGCTTCGAGGTCGAGGTGGACAGCGACCTGCGGATCTGCAGTCGCACGCTCGCCGGCCGCACGGTGCCCTACGAGTCGCTGTCCGGCGGCGCCCGCGAACAGCTGGGCATCGTGGCGAGGCTGGCCGGCGCGGTGCTGGTCGCCAAGGAGGACGGCGTCCCGCTGCTCATCGACGATGCGCTCGGCTTCACCGACCGCGACCGGCTGGTCAAGATGGGCGCGGTGTTCGACGTGGTGGGCGGCGACGGCCAGGTCATCGTGCTGACCTGCGACCCGCAGCGCTACGCCGCCATCGGCGGCGCCCACCACATCGAGCTGGTCAGCTAGCACTTCCCGGCGTGTCGGGGCATTATGCGTCTGCTCGCGCAGGGGAAATCTAGACTTCGCCCGATGGAAGCCGACTATGTCGTCATCGGAACCGGCTCGGCCGGTGCCGTCGTGGCCAACCGCCTGAGCGCTGATCCCGGTGTCGAGGTGGTGGTGCTGGAGGCCGGCCCGCCGGACAAGGACAAGTTCGTCCACATCCCGGCGGCGTTCTCGAAGCTGTTCCGCAGCGAGATGGACTGGGACTACTCCACCGAGCCGCAACCGGAGCTGGGCGGCCGCCGCATCTATTGGCCGCGGGGCAAGGTGCTGGGCGGGTCGTCGTCGATGAACGCGATGATGTGGGTCCGCGGATTCGCCGCCGACTACGACGAGTGGGGTGAGCTCGCCGGCCCGCAGTGGGACTACGCGCACGTCGTCGAGTATTTCCGCCGCATCGAGAACACCAGCGACGCAGCGCAAAAGGTCGAGGGCGGTTGCAGCGGCGAGGGCGGGCCGCTGCATGTCTGCCGCCAGCGCAGTCCGCGCAGTTCCACCGCGGCCTACCTCACCGCGGTGCAGGAGTGCGGCCACTCGCTGGCGAAGCCGAACGCGCCGCAACCCGAGGGTTTCTGCGAGACTCTGGTCACCCAGCGCCGCGGCGCCCGGTGGAGTACCGCCGACGGTTACCTGAAACCGGCGGCCTCCCGCAAGAACCTCACCGTGGTCACGGGCGCACACGCCACCCGGGTGGTGGTGGACGGCGGCCGGGCCGTCGGCGTCGAGTACCAGTCGGGCTCCGGCCGCAACGAGGTCCGTGCGCGGCGCGAGGTCGTGCTGTGCGCGGGCGCGGTCAACAGTCCGCAGCTGCTGATGCTGTCCGGCATCGGTGACCGCGACCAGCTGTCCGAGCACGGCATCGACGTCGTGGCCCACGCGCCCGAGGTGGGTCGCAATCTCATCGACCACCTGTGCACGCCGATGGGCTTCGAGGTCCGCCACGACAGCCTGTTCACCGCGGAGAAGCCGCTGGAACTCGTCCGCTACCTGGTGCGCCGGCGCGGCATGCTGACGTCGAACGTCGGCGAGGCGTACGGCTTCGTGCGGAGCCGCCCCGACCTCGAACTGCCCGACCTCGAGCTGTTGTTCGCCCCGGCACCGTTCTTCGACGAAGGCCTGGGCGACGCCTACGAGGGGCATGCGGTCGTGATGGGCCCGATCCTCGTGCGCCCGGAGAGCCGCGGAACCGTCACCCTCACCTCGGCCGACCCGTTCGCCAAGCCGGTCATCGATCCGCGATACCTGTCCGACCCCGAGGGCCGCGACCGCGCCGCGATGATGGCCGGCCTGCGGATGACCGCCGACATCGCCAAGGCGCCCGCGATGCGTGACGTGCTCGGCAGGGTGGCGCGGCCGCTCGACGTCGAGGACACCCGCGAGGAGACGCTCGAGGAGGCGCTGCGCTTGACCTCCCAGACGCTGTACCATCCCGTCGGCACCTGC
The DNA here is from genome assembly GCF_030519285.1 of Mycolicibacterium arseniciresistens. Lineage (NCBI taxonomy): Bacteria > Bacillati > Actinomycetota > Actinomycetes > Mycobacteriales > Mycobacteriaceae > Mycobacterium > Mycolicibacterium arseniciresistens. The sequence continues at coordinate 9,963 of NZ_JAUMSQ010000271.1, read as the reverse complement.
CGGATGGGTACCGACGAGGGCAGCGTCGTCGACCCCGACCTACGGGTGCGTGGTGTCGAGGGACTACGGGTCGCCGACGCCTCGGTGATGCCCGCGATCATCCGCGGGCACACTCACGCGCCGTCGGTGGTGATCGGCGAGAAGGCCGCCGACCTGGTGCTGGCCGGTTTGTGATTTGTGGAGCCCTGGCCGCGCTCAGCGCGGCTCAGGCTCCACAAATCGCGCGGCGACGTCAGCTGACCGACTTCAGCCGCTGCGCCGCGGTGAACGTCGCGGGATCGAGACCCAGGTGGTCGCGCAGCGTGGTGCCCGTGTATTCGGTGCGGAACAGCCCGCGCCGCTGCAACTCCGGCACCACCGCGTCGACGAAGTCGTTGAATGTGCCCGGTGTCTGCGCCGCCGACACCATGAAGCCGTCGGCCTCCCCGGCGTGGAAGGACTCCTCGATCTGGTCGGCCACCTGCTCCGCGGTTCCCACGAACTGGGGGAGTAGCACGCCTTGGGCGTACCACCTGCCGATGTCGCGCAGCGTCAGGTTGTCGCGGTCGGCCACCCGCCGGGCGGTGTCGAACAGCCCCTGGGTGCCGGACACCTGCACGTCCTCCACCGGCGCGTCGAGGTCGTACACCGAGAAGTCGTGGTCGGTGTGCACCGAGAGGGTGATCAAGCCCGACACCGGGTCGGCCAGCTCGTTGTGGAACGCCTGCTTCTCGCGGGCGATCGACTCGGTCTCGCCGATGAACGGGATGAAGGCCGGGAAGATCAGCACCTGGTCCGGGTCCCGGCCGTAATCCGATGCCCGCGACTTGATGTCGTCGTAGTAGGCGCGCCTGCCCTCCGGTGTCGGGTCGATCTCGAAGATCGCCTCGGCCCACCGGGCGGCGAAGTCCCTTCCGGTGTTCGACGAGCCCGCCTGGATGAGTACCGGCCTGCCCTGCGGGGAGTGTGGGACGTTGAGCGGCCCGCGGGTGCGGAAGAACTCGCCGTCGTGGTCGACGTGCCGGATCCGCGACGGGTCGGCGAACACACCGCTGGCCTTATCGAGCGCCAGCGCGTCGGGCTCCCAGCTCGCCCACAACTCCAGGGCCGTGCGGACGAACTCGTCGGCACGCTCGTAACGGAACTCGTGGCCGAGGTGCTCGTCGCGGCCGAAGTTCTGCGCCTCACCCTGGGTCAGCGACGTGACGATGTTCCACGCCACCCGGCCGCCGGTGATGTGATCGAGGCTGGCGAAGATGCGGGCCAGCTCATAGGGGTGGAAGTACGTGGCCGACTTCGTGATCGCGACACCGAGCTTCGTGGTGACCGCGGCGATGCTGGCCGCCACGATCGACGGGTCGAGCGTCGCGGTGGCCTGCGTGCCCCGGCGTAGCGGCTCGGCGATCCCGTCGCCGTACCGCACCGGCGCGGCCAGCAGGTCGGCGAAGAACACGAAGTCGAACTTGCCGCGCTCCAGGATGCGGCCCAGGCGGTGGTAGTACTCCGGCGTGGTGAAGCGGGTGTCGCTGGCCGGATGTCGCCACGCGGCGTGCGAGTGGGTGACCTGCGACGCGATCTGGAAGCCGCCGAGGTGCAGTTGACGAGTCACTTGTGGTCCTTTCTCCAGCGATTTCGGCGCGCTCACCGTCGCTCACCGAACGAAAGCGCGCCGAAATCGCATGAGGGCGAGGTGGTCAGAAGTAGGCGTTGGCCGGAATCGGCGTGCCGTGCAACAGGTTCTGGCCGATCACCCGGGCCTTGTATGCCACCGGATTGTGCAGGGTGATGGTGCGGATGTTGCGCCAGTGCCTGTCCAGGTTGCGCTGGCGGCTCGCGGCGCTGGCCCCGCCGAGTTCGAGCAGCCGGGTCGCGGCCTCGGGGGCGACCTGATCCAGGTGCACCTTCACCTTTGCGGCCCGCAGCTGCGCCTCGGTCGCCAACCGGGCGTCGGGCACGCCGCCGGTCTCTGACGCGTCGGCGGCGCCGATCGCCGTGGCGGCGTCGAGCACGGCTGCCCGCGCGACGGATGCGGTGCTGGCCAGTTCGCCGAGCTGACGCTGCAGCAGTGGATCGTCGGACGGCCGTTCGGCGAGCGCATGATTGAAGTTGCGGTCGCGCGACTCCAGCAGCGCCACACCGTCGTCGACGACGTTGGCCAGCACACCTGCGACGACGGCGTGGATGTAGAGCTGCAGCGCCGCGTACTGCACCGTCGGCGTCGGCTCGGCGTCATACGGCGTGTCGCTGAGCACCTCGTCGGCGGACACCGCCACCGCGGTGAACGTGGTGGTGCCCGTGCCGGTACGACGCTGGCCGAAACCGTCCCAGTCGTCGACGAGCGTGACCCCGTCGCGGTCGGTGGGCACCACGACGGTGGCCACCGAATCATGGTCGGTGGTGGTCGCCACGGTCAGGTGATCGGAGAACAGAGTGCCTGTGCTGTAGTACTTCTCGCCGTCGAGCCGGAACCCCTCGCCGTCCGGCGTCAGTCGGGTGTTGAACACCAGGCTGCCCACCGCGAGCGACCCCTTCTCGCTGAACGCGTTGCCGAACACCTTGCCCGCGGCGACCTCGTCGAGCCATCGCCGCGACACCGCGTCGGCCGGATCGGCGCGCAGCGCGCGAAGCCGCTCCTCGACGAACCAGAAGTGGGTCCGGAAGATGTGGGCGACGATCGGATCGGCGCGCGCCACGTCGATGATTGCCGAGAACAGTTCAGGCACAGTGAGTCCCGCGCCACCGAGCTCGACGGGTAGACGCAGCGCACCGAACCCGGCGCGCTTGAGCGCGGCAACCTGGTCGAAGGGGTTCTGGTCCTCGAGGTCGCGGTCCTTCGCGCCCGCGGCGATCTGTGCCAGCAGGATCGCGAACTCCGGCGAGTCGGGCAGCAGCGGGTTGAGACGCTCAACGGTGGTCATGGCGCAGTTCTACCGACGGCGCCCGGCGGCGGCACTGCTTTGGATCAGGCGGAACCGAACGGGCTACGGCATGAACCCGATCGCGGTGTAGTTGAGGTCGCCGATCCCGGCCGGTCCGTAGTTCGCCAGGTTGCTGCGGACCGCGACGTTGCCCGCCGACTGGAACAGCGGCAGGCTGTGTCCCGCCTCGAAGATCATCTTGTCGAGCTCGTTGGCGTTACCGCGGGCAGTGGCGGGATCCAGCTCGGACAGCGTCTTCTCGATCTGCGCGTCGATCTCTGGGCTGCTGATCTTGCCGACGTTGCCCTCACCGGTGGACGAGTAGATCTGGGTCAGGCTCGACAGCGGGAAGGCGTCGCCGCCGTAGGCGAACTGCACGAGATCGAAGTTGCCGGGCGTGACGAACTCGGTGAACAGCCGGCCGCCGGCGGCGGGCACCAGCTCCAGGTTGACGCCGATCTGCGCCAGGTTGTTCTGCGCCACCTGGGCGATCTGCCGGGTGCTCAACGCGTCGTAGAAGACGTCGCGGATGCGCAGTTGTCTGCCGTCCTTCTCGCGGAACTGCCCGTTCAGCCGCCAGCCCAGCGCGTCGAGCTCGGCCCTGGCCTTGTCCTGATCGAAGGCGACCGCGGCACTGTTGTCCTGGTAGCCCTCCTGGCCGGCGAGGTAGATGTGGTTGTTCAGCGGGCGCGGCTCGTTCACGAGGCCGTTCTGCGACACCGTCGCGATGGCCTGCCGGTCGATACCCCTGGCGACGGCGAGCCGCAACCTCGGGTCGGACAGGATCGAGCCCGGTGCGCCGTTGACCGTGAAGTGGTACCAGCTCGCCGCGGGGGCGCGCCGGATGGTGATGCCCGCGGTGCTGCGGGCGGTGTTCAGTTCGTCGCGGGTGGCCAGGCCCATCGCGTCCAGCGCATTGTTCTGCAGGGCGGGGACCCGGGCCGCGTCGTCGAGCACCGTGAACGTGATGGAGTCCAGCCGGGGTTTCGTGCCCCACCAATTCGGGTTGCGGGTCAACACGATTCGCTGCGCAGCCTTGTCCACCGTGGACACGATGAACGGGCCGGCCGACGGGCCCGGGCCGTTGAGCTGGCCGCGGTTGAACGCCTCGGGGTCGGCGGTCGTGCTCTTGGGGTAGAGCATGGTGTTGCCGGCGAAGAACCCCTTCCAATCGGCGTAGTGCGCCTTGAAGGTGACCACGGCCTGCCGGTCGTCGACACCCTTGGTCACCGACTCGACGCGCTCGGTGCCGTTCGGGGACGCGACGAGGAACCGGTCGTCCTTGCCGCCGGTCGCGTTGATCTGGGAGGCGATGTCCTCCCACGTGATCGGCGTCCCGTCGGACCACGTCGCCTTGGGGTTGATCGTGTAGGTGACCTGCTGCGGGTCGGTGCTGGTGAGCTCGACGTTGGTGAAGTAGTCGGTGTTGACGGTGGTCTGCCCGTCGGGGGCGATGATGAACGCCCGCGGCATCGTGGGGCGCAGCAGTCCGCCGAGTTCGCCGAGGTTGCCGTCGATGTGCAGCGTGTTGAAGTTCGGCGGGAAGCCGGTGAGCGCGAGGCGCAGGTTGCCGCCGTCGCGCAGGGTCGCCGGATCTTGGGGGTTGATGTCGCTGGTGGTGCCGAGTTCGGCGTTGCCGCCCGGCGACGGCGCCCCGTCGTCTCGGCTCGAGCAACCGGCGAGGGTGAGGACCAGTACGGCCGCGGCGGCGAGGGCTCGTCGGGCGCCGAACGTGTGCGTCATCGCACCGATGCTAGCGGCGCGTCACGCCGATCAGCGGTTGCCGTGCAGTTCCGCGGGCGGCCGGGGCACCGCGGCCAGCCACGCGCGGGTGTACTCGTGCTGGGGGTCGCCGAGCACCGAGTCGGCGTCGCCCTGTTCGACGATGACGCCGCGGTGCATCACGGCCACCCGGTGGGCCAGATGCTTCACCACCGACAGGTCGTGTGAGACGAACAGGTAGGACAGCCCGAACCGCTCCTGCAGGTCGAGCAGCAGGTTGATGATGCCGGCCTGGATCGACACGTCGAGGGCCGACACCGGCTCGTCGAGCGCGAGGATCTTCGGTTGCAGCGCCAGGGCGCGGGCGATGCCGATCCGCTGCTTCTGGCCGCCGGAGAACTCTGCGGGGAACCGGGCGGCGTCCGAGCGGTGCATGCCGACGGTGGTCAACAGGTCGGCCACCCGGTGCTCGATGTCCGCCTTACCGAAACCGTTGGCCGACAATGGTTCGGCGAGCACCTCGTACACCGGCAGCCTCGGGTCGAGGGAGGCGACGGGGTCCTGGAACACCACCTGCAGCTCGCGCCGCAGCGAGCGCCGTGTCGCCTTGCCCGCCGCGGCCACGTCGTGACCCAGCACCTCGATAGAACCGCCCTGCGGCGCGGTGAGTTCGAGGATCTCGTGCAGCGTCGTCGACTTGCCGGACCCGGACTCGCCCACGATGCCGAGGGTGCGCCCGGCGGGCAGGTCGAAGCTGATGCCGTCGACGGCGCGTACTTCGCCCACCTTGCGGCGCAACACGACACCCTTGGTGAGCGAGTAGGTGCGCGTCAGATCCCGGACACGCAGGGCAACGTCGTCCTCGGTGTCCACGTCGGCGACGCGGGTGGGTTGGGTGCTCACCCCGTACAACTGGGCGGCGCTGCGGCCGGCGACGTGCTCGGTGCGGATGCAGGCGGCGGTGTGGCCCGCCGCGACGGGCAGCAGGTCGGGTTCTGCGGCGCTGCAGTCGTCGACGGCCAGGGGGCAGCGCGGGGTGAACGGGCAGCCCGGGGGCAGCGCCGTCAGCGCGGGCGGCGCACCGGGGATCGGCACCAGCCGGGTGCCCTGACGCGCGTCGAGGCGCGGAACCGAGCCGAGCAGCCCTGCGGTGTAGGGCATCCGGCGGTCTGAGTAGAGGGTTTCGACGCCGGCCACCTCGACGGCCCGCCCGGCGTACATGACCAGCGCCCGGTCCGCGAAGTCCGCCACCACCCCGAGGTCGTGGGTGATGACGATGACGCCGGCGCCGGTGACGTCGCGGGCGGTGCGCAGCACGTCGAGGATCTGCGCCTGCACGGTGACGTCGAGCGCGGTGGTCGGCTCGTCGCAGATCAGCAGGTCGGGATCATTGGCGATGGCGATCGCGATGACGACCCGCTGCCGTTCACCGCCGGACAGCTCATGCGGGAAGGACCGGGCGCGCCGGTCGGGCTGACGGATGCCGACGAGGTCGAGCAGCTCGACCGCCCTCCGCCGCGCCGCGGACCGGCCGAGGTCGCGCTGATGGATGCGCAGCGACTCGGCGATCTGGTCGCCGACGGTGTAGACCGGCGTCAGCGCCGACATCGGGTCCTGGAAGACGGTGCCGATGCGGGCGCCGCGGACGGCCGACATGGCCCGGTCGTCGCGGTCGAGGAGTTCCTCGCCGAGCAGCCGCACCGACCCGTCGACCTCGGCATACTCGGGCAGCAGCCCGACGACGGCCATCGCCGCGGCCGACTTGCCGGAGCCCGATTCGCCGACGACGGCCAGCACCTCGCCGGGCTCCACGCGGTAGGTCAGCCCGCGCACGGCGTGCACCGACGCCTCCTCGGTGGGGAAGGACACGTGCAGGTCGGCGACCTCCAGCAGCGGGCTCACCGGACCCCGTCCCTGCGCCGCCGCGCTCGTCGCAGCGCCCGGCTGCCCGGGTCGAGCGCGTCGCGAAGGCCGTCGCCGGTGGCGTTGGCGCACAACACGATCAGCACCAGCACGGCCGCCGGGAACAAAAACACCCAGGGGAACGTGATCGCGGACTTGGTGCCGTCGGCGATCAGCGTGCCCAGCGACACGTCGGGCGGCTGCACACCGAAGCCGAGGAAGCTCAGACCGGTCTCGGCCAGGATCGCGACACCCACGTTCAGGGCGGTGTCGATGATCAGGATGGACGCCACGTTCGGCAGGACGTGGCGGATGATGATCCGCGGCGTCCGCACGCCCATGTAGCGGGCGGCGACGACGAACTCGCGCATCCGCAGGCTCATCGTCAGGCTGCGCACGATGCGCGAGCTGATCATCCAGCTGAACCCGGAGAACAGCACGATCAACCAGAACACCCTCGCGTCGGGATCGAGCCGCGGCGTGACGATCATGATGATCACGAAGCTCGGAACCACGAGGAGCAGGTCGACGATCCACATCAGCACCGAATCGCGGAAACCGCCGAAGTACCCGGCGATCGAGCCGACCGTCGCGGCGATCAGGGTGGAGATGAACGCCACGCACACCCCGATCAGCATCGACTTCTGCATCCCGCGCAGCGTCAGTGCCAGCAGGTCCTGGCCGAGCGCGTTCGTGCCGAACCAGTGCTCGGGGCTGGGCGGTTGCTGCAGCGCGTAGTAGTCCAGCTCGGTGTAGTCGTAGGGCAGCAGCGGCGGCAGCGCGTAGCAGGCGACGAACAGGGCCGCGAGCACCACCAGCGAGAGGACCGCGAGCCGGTTGCGCAGGAACCGCCGGGTCACCAGCGTTCGGCGGGACGCGAAGGAGCCGGCGTCGACGCCGGACTGGGTGGACGAGAAGCCGGATTCGGTCATGCCACCCGCACCCTCGGGTCGAGCGCGGCGTAGATGACGTCGGAGAGCAGTCCGGCCAGCAGCACCACTGCGCCGGTGAACACCGACACCGCGGCGATGATGTTGGTGTCCTGGGTCGCGATGCCCTGCACCGCCCATTCGCCCATGCCGTGCCAGCCGAAGATCTTCTCGATGAACACCGCGCCGGTCACCACGCCGCTCATCCCGTACGCGAAGAGGGTGGCCATCGGGATCAGGGCGGTGCGCAGACCGTGCTTGAACAGCGCCTGCCTGCGGGTGAGGCCCTTGGCCCGTGCGGTGCGGATGAAATCCTGGCCGAGCACGTCGAGCATGGCGTTGCGCTGGTAGCGGCTGTAGCCGGCGGCGAAGCCGAGTGCGAGGGTGAACGTCGGCAGGACCAGGTGCTGCACCCGGTCGACGAGCTGGTTCCACCCGCCGCCGACCGCGTCGGCGGACGTCTCGCCGGTGTACTCGAACAGCTGCACACCGAGTACCGAGTTCACCCGCAGCGCGCCCAGGATCAGCACGTTGGCGACCACGAATGTCGGCGCGCTGAGCAGCAGCAGCGACGCAACGGTGATCACCCGGTCGGACAGCCGGTACTGACGCACCGCGCTCCAGGCGCCGAGCACCACGCCGATGAGCGCACCGAGCACCGACCCGACGATCAGCAGCCGCAGGCTCACCCCGACGCGGCGCCACAGCTCCTCGGCGACGGGCTGGCCGGTGACCGTGGTGCCGAAATCGCCCGTCACCGCTCCGGTCACCCAATCGGCGTAGCGGACCGGTATCGGCTTGTCGAGGTTCAGTTCGGCGGCCTTGGCGTCGATCACGGACTGAGGCGGGCGCGGGCTGCGTTCCAGCAGACTGTCCAGCGGCTGGAACGTCAGCGAGGTGAGCGTGAACGTCAGCAACGACGCCAGGGCCAGCAGGATCAGGTAGTTGAGCAGCCGGCGCGCCAGGAAGCGCGTCATCGGCGCATGCCCTCCTCGACCTTCGGCTGCATGGGCACAGGGTAGAAGAGGCCGGCCGGTCAGGTCGTGATGGCCGTGCTCCGGGCGCGTCCACGGGAGGTGGGCAGGCAGCGACTGGGCGGCGTTTCGGCTCCGGCGCGATCGGTTAACCCCGCTCTCGGAGGGGTCACCGCCTCCTTGCGAACTGTCCGACAGACCGAACGGAGTGAACCCAGCGATGCCGTCGAATCGGATCAAACTCGCGTCCGCCGCCGTGGGCACCAGTGCGTTGCTCGCGATGGGTGGTCTGACCGTCGCCTTCAGCACGACGAGTGCCGCCCAGCCGGCCCCGGTGGACGCCGGGTCGACGACGACCACCCAGCCTGCCGAGGAGGCCCCGGCCGAGGAGGCCCCCGCCGTGACGCCGTCGAGCGCGCCGCCCGCGGTCGGCAAGAACTAGCGCACGGTTTCACAGCCCGCGCATAGAAAGCACACAGCCTTCGCCTACGGGGACCGCCGATACTGGTGTCCGTGGTGAACAAGAGCGACACCGAACGCGTCGTGATGCGCCGGGCCGACGGCGAGCCGATCCGCGTTCTGGTGGTCGACGACGAACCGGTCCTCGCCGAGTTGGTGACGATGGCGCTTCGCTATGAGGGTTGGGACATCGCCACCGCCGGGGACGGCGCGTCCGCGATCAGACTGGCCCGGGACAACCCGCCCGACGTCGTGGTGCTCGACGTGATGCTGCCCGACATGAGCGGGCTCGACGTGTTGCAGCGACTGCGCGAACAGATCCCGGGGCTGCCCCTGTTGCTGCTCACCGCCAAGGACTCCGTCGAGGACCGTATCGCCGGGCTGACCGCGGGTGGTGACGACTACGTCACCAAACCGTTCAGCCTCGAGGAGGTGGTCCTCCGGTTGCGGGCGCTGCTCCGGCGTACGGGCGTGGCCAGCGAGTCCGGCGGCGCGCAGATCGTCGTCGGCGATCTGGTGCTCGACGAGGACAGCCACGAGGTGACACGCGGCGGCGACGTCATCACGCTCACCGCGACGGAGTTCGAGCTGCTGCGCTTCATGATGCGCAACGCCCGGCGGGTGCTGTCCAAGGCGCAGATCCTCGACCGGGTCTGGAGCTACGACTTCGGCGGCCGGTCCAACATCGTCGAGCTCTACGTGTCCTACCTGCGCAAGAAGATCGACAGCGGCCGTGAGCCGATGATCCACACGCTGCGCGGCGCGGGTTATGTCCTCAAGCCCGCTCGCTGACCCGGGCGTCGTCGGCCGCACCCGCATGTGGTCTCCCCGCACCTGGTCGCTGCGGGTCCGGCTGCTGGTCACCCAGGTGGTGCTGCTGGCGCTGGTCTGCGCCGTCGTCGGGCTCGGCACCGTCTTCATGTTGCAGCGCTTCCTGTCCAACCAGCTCGACGCCCAGGTGGTCGAGGCCGGCCGGCGGTCGGTCGGCCTGTTCGGGCCACCGCCGCCGGGGTTCCCGCCACCGCCCGGCATGCGGCCACCGCCGGACATGCGGCCACCGCCGGGATTCCCGCCGCCGCC
>NZ_JAUMSQ010000270.1:0-12182 GCF_030519285.1 Mycolicibacterium arseniciresistens | reverse complement strand
GAGCAGCGGACCGGCGGTCAGCGCGCGCACCATCCGCAACCAGCCGCGCACCACCGGCGACGGCTGCACCCCGTCGTGGCGCGCCGACCAGCCCTCGTCGTCCGCGGGGTCCTCCGCCGTCATGACGCCAGCCTGCCAGGGCGCGCGATGAGCCGGCTGCGCGACTTCGGGGCGGGGATGCGCAAGACGTTCCCGGGCAGCGACCTCGCCCTGTGGGCGGCCGGGGCCACCTACTTCGGGGTGATCGGGCTGGTCCCGCTGGCGCTGGCGTCGCTGTGGGCGGTCGGCGGGCTCGTCGGCCACGACACCGTCACCGCCGCGATGGAGGACGCGATCGGCGGGCTGCCCGGCGGGCACGGGACGCCCGAGGCGCTGCGCACGCTGACGTCCGTCGCGCTGTCGATGTCGTGGCTGCAGGCGCTGGTCGTGCTGTTCCCGGCCAGCCTCTACGGCGAGGGGCTGCGCCGGGCGTTCGTGCAGATGTCGGCCGCGCGGGACACGCTGACGGGCTGGCGCGGCCGGGCAGGCCTGCTCGCGGTCGCGGCGGTCGCGCCGTTCCTGGTGCTCGCCGTGCTCGCCTCCGCCCGCTACGTCGGCCCGCTGTACGCCGGTGAGGGCTGGTCGCTGGTGTGGGGTGTAGTGGTCGCGTTCCACATCGTCTGGGTCACGGTGTCGACCGCGCTGGTCGGGGTGTTCGGTCTGATCGGCCCGGGCCGGATCGGCCTGCGTGCGCTGTTGATCGGCGCGTTCAGCACCGGGGCGATCCTGGCCGGGTTCCTGCAGGGGTTCGTGCTGTTCCTGGCGATCCCGATCCCGTGGTCGGCGCCGTTCGGCGGGCTGCCGATCGTCGGCGCCGTCTCCGCGCTGGCGCTGTGGCTCTACCTTGTGCACATCCTGGTGCTCTGCGGCTTCCGGGCGACCGTGGTGCTCGACGAGTCGCTGCGTGCCGGGTGAGTCACTCGGGCCAGCCGTTGTTCAGCACGACGTCGACGAAGTCGTCGCGCACGAACGAGTCGTCGTAGCGGGCGAGCACGTCGGCGTTCATGGTGCCGAATGTCGTCTCGGGGCGGTGCCGCATGCCCTCGGTGAACGCGTGCAGGATCCGGCGCTTGAAATCGGGGCGCGGATGAGCCGCGGTGACGGCCGCCAGCGCCTCGGCGGGCAGGTCGTCGCGGTCGATGCCCACCACGTCGGTCTCCACGCCGGCGATCACCAGCGCGGTCTCCGGGTCGAGGAATTCCGGGACGCCCGGGGTGGTGTGCAGCGCGATGCCCAGCCACACCTTGCGGGCGGCGGCCTCGTCGACGCCGTGCTGCAGCAGGAAGTCCCGTGCGGCGTTGGCGCCGTCGACCTCGAAGCGCAACCGTGAGGATGTGCGGTAGCGCTCGGTGAGCCCGAGATCGTGGAACATCGCGCCGACGTAGAGCAGTTCGAGGTCGGGTTCGAGGCCGCGGCGGCGGCCCCGCAGGGCGCCGAACAGGAACACCCGACGGGAGTGGTGGAACAACAGGTCGTCTTCGGCCTCGCGGATGACGTCGGTGGCGGCGCGAACCAGCGGGGTGTCGGGAATCTCGATGCCCGCGATGGTCGACGGGTCGGTGAGTGAATTGGTCATGCCACAAGGCTGCGCCCGGCGGACAAGATCGCGCCGTGGCACAACTGCCGTCTTGCCCACAGAAACGGACACAGGGTCACAATGAAGGGGTGGCCCAACGAGACGTCGTGCTGGTGGTGTTCGACGGGGTCAAGCTGCTGGACGCGGCGGGGCCGGCGGAGGTGTTCGCGGAGGCGAATCGCTTCGGCGCGGACTACCGGCTGCGCTTCGCCTCGGTCGACGGCCGCGACGTGACCACTTCGATCGGTACCGGACTGGCTGTGAGCGAACGACTCTCGTCGATCGAAGGAGCAGACACCGTACTGGTGGCCGGTGGCGACGGGCTGGTCGGCCGGCCCATCGATCCACGACTGGTCGACGCGGTCGGCGCGGTGGCGGGCAGGACGCGGCGGCTTGCCTCGATCTGCACCGGGGCGTTCATCCTCGCGAGAGCCGGCGTGCTCGACGGCAGGCGCGCGACCACACACTGGCGCCACACGCGCCGCCTCGCCAGGGCGTACCCGGCCGTCACCGTGGAGCCGGACGCGATCTTCGTCCAGGACGGCGACGTGTACACCTCCGCCGGGGTGTCGGCGGGCATCGACCTGGCGCTGGCGCTGGTGGAACAGGACCACGGCGGCGACCTGGTGCGGGAGGTCGCGCGATCGCTGGTGGTCTATCTCAAGCGGGCGGGTGGCCAGTCGCAGTTCTCGGTGCTGGTGGACGCCGACTCGGCGTCGACGTCGGCGCTGCGGGTGGTGACCGACGCGATCAAGGCCGACCCGGGCGGCGACCACAGCGTGACGCGGCTGGCCGCCACGGCATCGTTGAGCACGCGGCAGCTGACCCGGCTGTTCCACGCCGAGCTGGGGACGACGCCCGCGCGTTACGTCGAGAGCGTCCGCGTCGACATCGGCAGGGCCGCGCTCGACGCGGGCCACAGTGTCGCCGAGAGCGCGCGGTTGGGTGGGTTCGGCAGCACGGAGACGTTCCGCCGGGTGTTCGTCGGCACCCTCGGCGTCTCCCCGAGGGCCTACCGGGACCGTTTCCGGACCGCCGAACCGGCCTGAGGTCCGCCGGTGCGGGACAATCGGGGCATGCCGGTGCGAGAGCAGCCCATGGGATTGAGGGCGCGCAAGAAGATCCGGACCCGCGCCGCCATCCGGCGGGAGGCGTTCCGGCTGATCGAGGAGCAGGGTTTCGGCAACACCACCGTCGAGCAGATCGCCGACGCCGCCGACGTCTCGGCCAGCACCTTCTTCCGGTACTTCCCCACCAAAGAGGCGGTGCTGCTCTCCGACGACCAGATCGCACCGATCATCGCGGCATTCGTCGACGCGCCGGCCGACCTCGCGCCGGTGGCTGCATACCGGCATGCGGTGAACTCGGTGTTCGGTGCGATGACGGCCGACGAGCGCGAGGACGCCGTCGCCGGCCAGCGGCTGATGTACACGGTGCCCGAGGCCCGCGGACTGGTCTACACGGTGTACGTGCGGCTCATCGGCCTGATCACCGACGCGCTGGCGCGGCGGATGGGGCCGGACACCGACGAGTTCGAGCGGCGGGTGATCGCCGGATCGATCGTCGGGGTGCTGATCGCCATCTCAGACAACCAGCCGATGCCCGACGACCCGCTCTCGCGGGGCCTGGAACTGCTCGACGCCAAGATCGACGTCGCGGCCCGCCCCTAGCCCGCCGGCCGCCCGGTCCTGGCGGGGGAGTGCGCCGCCGGGCGGAGGCCGTGGGCCAGGCCGTTGCCGGCGTGCAGTCCGGCCATGAACTCGAGCAGTGGCCGCACTGCGCGGAATCGGTCTCTGCGAACAGGTGCTTTGGACAACATCATTCGATGGTGGCCTTCGGCGCGCGCTCTCGACAGTGGCACTGACGCCATGCATCGCTAACATAGTGACATGCACTCGGTGGCGGTCCTGGCCTACGACGGCATGTCGGGCTTCGAGTCCGGCATGGCCGCGGAGATCTTCGGCATGACCGAACTCTCGGAGCAGTTCTCCGCAGGCATCGCGCGGCCCTGGTACTCGATGAAGCTGTGCACCGCCACACCGGAGATCCGGATGCTGGGCGGCGCCACCGTACGGTCCCCGCACGGGCTCGACGACCTGGCCGCCGCCGACACCGTGATCATCCCCAGCGTGCGCGACGTCGCCGAACCCGCGTCGCCCGACCTCGTCGAGGCGATCGGCGCGGCCCACGCCCGCGGCGCCCGGCTGGTGTCGATCTGCTCGGGGGCGTTCGCCCTCGCCGCGGCCGGCGTGCTGGACGGCCGCACGGCCACCACGCACTGGATCTACGTCGACCAGCTCGCGCGGCGCCATCCCGCGGTGGACGTCGATCCGGCGCCGCTCTACGTCGACGGCGGTGACGTGCTCACCAGCGCGGGCTGCGCGGCAGGCCTCGACCTCTGCCTGCACATCGTCCGAACCGACCACGGCGCGCGCGTCGCGAACGACGTGGCCCGCCGGCTGGTGATCTCGCCGCACCGGGCGGGCGGACAGGCCCAGTACATCGAGACGCCGGTGCCCGAACCGGCGACCGACGGCCGCATCGCCGCCGGGATGGCCTGGGCGCTGGAGCATCTGGACACACCCATCACGCTCGACGAGCTGGCAGCGCGCTCGGCGATGTCGCGGCGCAGCTATCTGCGGCAGTTCACCAGGGCGACCGGCACCACGCCGATCAGGTGGCTGATCGAGCAGCGCATCCAGGCAAGCCTGGCGCTGCTGGAATCGTCGTCGCTGTCGATCGAGCAGATCGCCGTCCGGGTGGGTTTCGAGTCCGCCGTCACCTTCCGGCACCACTTCGTCCGGCAGCTGCGGACCACGCCGAGCGACTACCGCAACGCCTTCACCGGTCGGGCGCGGTTCGACGGCGGCTCCGCCGGGTACAGCACCGTTCGCGGGAGAAGCGGCTGATCGGCGGGCCGGCACTGGCGGTTCGGCCATATTGTGGTCCCCGGCGTCGTCCTCACCCGAGGACCACGTGAAGGCGGCGGAGAGGACGTGCGGTGGTCGGTGAGCACACGCCGCCGGACCCTGCGGAGGCGGCGATCTACAGTGTCGACGAGGTGGTCGGCCGCGACCTCGCCAGGGTGAACTGGGCGGCGACCCCGCTCGGTGTGCCCGACCGGTGGCCGCAGAGCCTGCTGACCGCCGTGAGCATCCTGCTGTCCTCCCGCTTCCCGATGTGGATGGCGTGGGGGCCGGAGCTGACGTTCTTCTGCAACGACGCCTACCGCCGCGACACCCTCGGCCGGAAGTACCCGTGGGCGCTGGGCCGGCCGGCCAATGAGGTGTGGTCGGAGATCTGGCCCGACATCGGCCCGCGCATCGAGCGGGTGCTGTCGACCGGCGAGGCGACCTGGGACGTCGCGCTGCTGCTGTTCCTCGAGCGCTCGGGGTACCGCGAGGAGACCTATCACACGTTCTCCTACAGTCCGCTGCGCGACGACGACGGGCATGTGGTCGGCATGCTGTGCGTGGTCAGCGAGGACACCGACCGGGTGATCGGTGAACGGCGGATGGCCACGCTGCGGGACCTGGGCTCCGACACCAGCGTGGTGCGCTCCGAGCAGCAGATGCTCAACTTCGCGGCCCACCAGCTCGAACGCAACCTCAGCGACCTCCCGTTCGCCCTCATCTATCTGTTCGGCGACGACGGGTCGGCGCGGCTCGCGGGTGCCAGTGGCGTGCCCGCCGGGCATTCGGCGGCACCGCAGGTGCTGGCGGCCGACGGGCTCGGGGTGTGGCCGATCGACGATGCGGCCCTCGGCCGGTCGGTGATGATGGATCTGGACTCCGACTCGCTGACCCTGCCGACCGGTTCCTGGACCGAGCCGCCCGCGCAGGCGCTGGTGGTGCCGCTGCAGCAGCAGGGCGACGCCCCGCTGGGATTCCTGGTCGCCGCACTGAACCGGCACCGCAGGCTCGACGAGGGCTACCGGGGGTTCGTCGAGCTGGTCGCCGGTCACGTGGCCGCCGGCGTCGGCAGCGCCCGCAGCTATCAGTCGCAGCAGCGGCGGGCGGAGGAACTCGCGGAGCTCGACCGGGCCAAGACGACCTTCTTCTCCAACATCAGCCACGAGTTCCGCACACCGCTGACGCTGATCCTCGGACCGGTGAACGACCTGCGCGGCCGCACCTCGGACTTCGACGACCAGACCCGCGACGAGCTGGAGCTGGTGCACCGCAACGGACTCCGGCTGGCCAAGCTGGTCAACACGCTGCTGGACTTCTCCCGCATCCAGGCCGGGCGGATGCGGGCGCACTTCGAACCGGTCGACCTCGGCGTCGTCACCGCCGAGCTGGCCAGCGTCTTCCGGTCCGCCGTCGACCGGGCGGGCCTGTCGTTCCACGTCGACTGCCCTCCGCTGAGTCAGGACGTCTACATCGACCGCGACATGTGGGAGAAGGTGGTGCTCAACCTGCTCTCCAATGCGCTGAAGTTCACCTTCGACGGCTCGATCACCGTCCGGGTTTCCGCCGGCGCCACCGGCGCGGTGATCACCGTCGCCGACACGGGCACAGGCATCCCGGAGTCCGAGATGCCGCGCCTGTTCGAACGGTTCCACCGCATCGAGAACGCCAGGGCGCGGTCCACCGAGGGCAGCGGTATCGGGCTGGCCCTGGTCAAGGAGCTCGTCGGGCTGCACGGCGGCACCATCACCGCCGAGAGCGCTGCGGGTGCGGGCACCACCTTCACCGTCGGATTGCCGTTCGGATCGGCCCACCTGCCGGTGGCCGACCTGGTCTCGCCCGATGTGGCCCGGCCGGCCTCGGGCATCGCGGACCCCTACGTGCAGGAGGCGCTGCGGTGGCTGCCCGGCGGCGCGGAGTCGGAGGCGGCGCCTGACGGGACGGGCATGCCCGTGGCCGTCCCGTCCTCCGGTGCCCCGGCGCGAGTACTGGTGGCCGACGACAACGCCGACATGCGCGAGTACCTGACGAGCCTGCTGCAGTCGGCCGGTTACGCCGTCAGCACTGTCATGGACGGCGCTCAGGCGCTGGATGCGGTGCGGGCGGATCCGCCCGATCTGCTGATCAGCGACGTCATGATGCCCCGGCTCGACGGTCTGGAACTGCTGGCCGCACTGCGTGGCGATCAGCGCACCGCCGCCCTGCCGGTGCTGCTGCTGTCGGCGCGGGCCGGCCAGGAGGCCTCCATCGAAGGTCTGCAGGCCGGCGCCGACGACTACCTCGTCAAGCCGTTCGCCGCCGCCGAACTGCTCGCCCGGGTGCGCGCGAATGTGGAGATGGCGCGGTTGCGCAACCACCACGCCGACTGGCGGTCGGCGTTGATCGACTCGCTGCAGGAGGCGTTCTTCGTCTGCGACGAGAACGGCGCCTTCGTCGAGGTCAACTCGGCGTTCGCCGACATCCTCGGCTACGGGCCCGACGGGCTGCCCTACGAACCCGTCCAGCCGTGGTGGCCCGACGCCGACTCCGATCCGGAGGCGCACCGGCAGAGCGCCGAGGTGCTCGAGGCACTGCTGAGCCGGACGCACGGCAACTACAAGATCCCGGTGAACCACCGCGACGGGCACCGGTTGTGGATCACCGTGAGCTTCAACCGGGCCGAGGACCCCGACAGCGGCCGCCGGGTCATGGTCGGCACGATCCGCGACGTCACCGCCGAGCACTACGCGGTTCAGCGCGAGACCGCCCTGGCCGCGTTGAATCAGGAACTGTCTCAGGTGGACACGTTCGATCAGGCGATCCGCGCGGCGGCCGAGGTGCTGCGCGGCGTCTGGCACGCCCGCCGGGTGCTCGCGCTGATCTTCCCGGCCCGGCGCGACGTCCGCGAGACCGCGGGCCCGCCGGCCCTGGTGTGCGCGGGCGAGCCGGCCGAGTGGATGGAACTGCCTGCGACGCATCGCAATTCGATCCTCACACTCTGTGAGGCGGAGACGCTGAACATCAGCACGTCAGAACCCGGCACCGTCGGCATCGCGCTCCGCAATCCCCGTGGCCTGCTGGTCGTCTGGATCGAGCTGTCCGAGGACCGGCCGTTCACCCCGCAGGACCACACCCTGCTGACGGTGCTCGCCGGCCGGCTCTCGCAGGGCCTGCAGCGCGTGCATCAGTTCGACACCCAGCGCGAGACCGCGCTGGCCCTGCAGCACGCGATGCTCGGCCCGTCCCGGCTGCCCGGCGGCTTCACCGTGCGCTATCACCCCGCCAGCAGTCCGCTGCAGGTCGGCGGCGACTGGTATGACGTCGTCAACCTCGACGACGGCCGGGTGGCGATGATCGTCGGCGACTGCGTGGGGCACGGCCTCGCGGCCGCCACGGTGATGGGACAGCTGCGCAGCGCCTGCCGGGCACTGCTGCTCGACGAGCCGAGCCCGGCGGCGGCGCTGACGAAACTCGACCGCTTCGCCGCGAGGCTGCCCGGCGCCAGGTGCACCACCGCGTTCTGCGCGGTGCTCGACGCCGGCACCGGTGAACTGGTGTACTCCAGCGCCGGGCACCCGCCGCCCGTCATGGCGCTGGCCGACGGCGAACTGGCGATCCTCGACGACGGGCGGGGCTTCCCGCTCGCGGTGCGCCCCGGACAGCCCCGCCCGGAGGTGCGCCGGACGATACCGGCGCGCGCCACCCTGCTGCTCTACACGGACGGCCTGGTCGAACGGCGCCGGGTGTCGCTGGACCAGGGCATCGCCCGCGCCGCAGAGGTGGTGCAGGAGGGGCGCCCGGCGCCGCTGGAGGAACTGGCCGACGAGATCATGGACCGGCTCACCCCGGTCGACGGCTACCAGGACGACGTCGCGCTGCTGCTGTACCGGCAGCCCGGTCCATTGGAGATGGAGTTCCCGGCCGAGGTGGGCCAACTCGCGCACACCCGCACCGCGATGCGCGAGTGGCTGGATCGCGCCGGGGTGGCGCCGGAGCAGGCGTACGACACGCTCATCGCCACCGGCGAGGCCGTGGCCAACGCGATCGAACACGGCCACCGCGACCGGCCGGAGGGCACCGTGACGCTGAGTGCGACAGTGCTCGCCGACCGGCTGAGGGTGCGCGTGGTCGACACCGGCGCGTGGCGGCCGCCGCGGGCGGTCGCCGATGTCAGCCGGGGCCGGGGCATCATCCTGATGAAGGGGTTGATGGACGATTTCGCGATCGACAGCGACGGCGCAGGCACCACCGTTAATCTGTCGGTGAGGATCATGTGATGGCCACCCCACTGAGTCTGGACACCCAGCGGATCGACGGCACCGTCGTGCTCACCGCGGCCGGGGAGATCGACCTGAGCAATGTCGAGGAGTTCAGCCAGGGTCTCAGCGGCGCCGCGCAGACCGCCGGTGCGGGCGCGGTGACCGTCGACCTCAGCGCCGTCCGCTACGTCGACAGCGCCGCCATCAACGCGCTGTTCACCATCGCCGATGTGGCGGACCGGCTGCGGCTGATCGTCCATCCCCTGCTGATGAGGGTGCTCGACATCAGCGGGCTGACCCAGCTCGCCACCGTCGAGGCCGCCCGCCTCGACGGCGCGGTGTGACGTCCGCGATATTGTTAGGGCACTAACTAAGCGCGTACGATCTAGTTGTGCCCCCATCCACCACCGCGGAGATCGATCCGCTCGCCCTCGAGCAGCAGGTGTGCTTCGCGCTCGCGGTGACCAACCGGGCCGTGCTCGGGGTGTACCGGCCGCTGCTGGAGCCCCTTGGGCTGACCCACCCGCAGTACCTGGTGATGCTCGCGCTGTGGGACCACCGCAAGACGGCGACCGCGGACGACCCGCCGCTGTCGGTGAAGCAGATCGCCTCGGCGCTGCAACTGGATTCGGCCACGCTGTCGCCGATGCTCAAGCGGCTGGAGGCGCTCGGATTCATCACCCGCACCCGCAGCGCCGCCGATGAGCGGTCCACCCACATCGCACTGACCGACGCGGGCGCCGCCCTGCGTGACCGTGCACTGGAGATCCCCCCTGCCGTCGTCGCGCGGCTCGGAGTCGATCTGGCCGAACTCGAGGAACTGCGCCGGGTGCTCACCCGGATCAACGCCGCCGCGGTCGCCGCCGGCGCCCTCACCACCTGACCACCCCCGATCAGCAGGAGCCACCATGGCCACCACCAAACCCTCACTGTGGCAGCGGATTCCCTACGCCTACGGCCGCCGCCTGCCGGATGCGATGCGTGCCTGGGTCGCCGAGGACCTGGCAGGCCAGGGCGCGGTGCGCCGGCACATGATCCGGATGGCGATACCGCCGTTCCTGGTGCTGGCGCCGTTCTGGCTTCTGCCCACGTCGTTCTACGTCCGGCTGGAGATGACCGCCCCGATCTTCATCTGGGCCGTGCTGATGTCGCTCGCGCTGAACAAGGTCTGGCGCCGGCACCGGCTGGCGCAGCACGGGATCGACCCGAACCTGGTCGACCAGCTCAAGCGGCGCAGGGACGCGCACATCCACGAGGACTACGCCCGCCGGTTCGGGCCACGCCCGGAGGACGCGAAGTGGCAGTCGAACAGCAGTCCGTTCTGACCGCTACGGACCGTAGCCGCGCAGCGCATCGGCCTGCCTGCGCAACCGCGCGGCGGCGTCCTGCCGGCCCAGCGCGTCGTACCCGTCGGCCTCGGTGAGGAATCCGTCGACGTGCGCCCGCAGCACCGCACGGACGTCGTCCGAGGACAGGCTGCGGCGCGCGACCTCCGTCGTACCCGCGTCGTAGGCGGCGGGGTCCACCGCCTCCGCGTCGTCGATCGCCGCGATGGCCGTGCGCAGCGCCGAGACCACTTCGGTGTCCTTCGCCCGCAGCGCCGCCGCCAGTGCCTGGCGGAGGTGCGTGCGTACGGCCTGCGCAGGAGGAAGAACCGCGCTCATGGTCGTGCGCCGTCGTCGAGGAACCGGTGGATGGCCGCGCCGTCGCCGGTGATCGCATGCCCGAGGTCCGGCAGCAGTGCGACGGTGGCGTGCGGAACGAGGCGTTGTAGGCGGCGTGCGGTTTCGTGGGCGTCGAGCATGCGGTCGCGGCCGCCGACGGTGACCTGCATCGGCATCGCCAGGGAGCGCAGCTGGTCGTCGGTGAACACCGGCAACCGGTCGCGCCGGGGCAGGTAGTGCCGATGGATGAGCAGCATGTATTCGGTGATCGCGCCGAGGTCCGCGCTCGGGCCGACCGCCAGCCGCAAGGCAAGGCGTCGGCCGCGCTCGCCGAGCGGGACGAGGAACGCCGCAGCGATGACGGCCGCATACTTCTGGCGTCCGACACCGCCCGGGCAGCGCAGGGCGAGCCGCTCGACGCGGTGCGGCCGCCGCATCGCGTAATCGAGCGCCAGCCAACCGCCCAGGGATGCGCCAACGAAGGCCGGCCGATCGGCGCCCACCGCGGACAGCACGTCATCGAGCCACGCCGCATGGGCGTCAGAGTCCAGCGGCAGCCGCGACGGCGCGCTGAATCCGGGTTCCCCGACGATGTCGACCAGGTAGAGCCGCCGGGTCCGTGACCATGCCGCCGCGTCGGCCAACCAGATCGTGCTGTTGGTGCCTGCGCCGTGCAGCGCGACCACGGGCGGCGCGTCGGCGGGGCCGCAGACGAGCACCGATGTGTCGCCCGCCCGTGTCGCCACCACCCGCCGTTGCGCAGGTACCTCCCAGCCGCGCAGGTCGTCGCTGTAGCGCTGTGTCACCGCCTGCGCGCCCGCGGCGGTCCGGTAGATCGCGCTCACGGTCCGACGTCCTGGGCGAGGGCACTGATCAGGGTGATCAGTTTCGCCGCGTCGTCCGGGTCGC
This sequence comes from Mycolicibacterium arseniciresistens, assembly GCF_030519285.1. Taxonomy (NCBI): domain Bacteria; kingdom Bacillati; phylum Actinomycetota; class Actinomycetes; order Mycobacteriales; family Mycobacteriaceae; genus Mycobacterium; species Mycolicibacterium arseniciresistens. The sequence goes on along the minus strand of NZ_JAUMSQ010000270.1, from coordinate 847 downwards.
CGGCGACGATGACCGTCAGCCGCTCCCGCGGCTCGTCGTAGGACGTCTGCACGTGCAGCGGGCGTCGTCCCGGCCCGGTGTTCGCCGCGGCGACGACGTGCGTGCTGATCCGGTCCATGACGCGGCGGTCGGCCGCGTCGACATGGACGACCGCCGACACGTCGACGCGCGGCGCCGACGGGGCCGGGCGGTCGTCGCCGCCCGCGCCGCCGGTGAACTCGCGAAGGTCCTTGGCGGTGATGCGGTACTGCTTGCCGATCCGCACCGCGGGCAGGCGGCCGTCACGCACGTACCCGCGGACCGTGCGGACGTGCAGTCCGAGCATGGCCGCGACGTCGTCGGGTGAGTACATCGTCGAGGTCATCGATGCAAACTACCGTAAACAACACCAATATGCATCTTGATAGGGATGTTTACGGATGCTTAGTGCCAGCGGCCAGCGTCCATAACTCCGATTAGGCTGCAGGCGAGATGTTCATCGTCATCCTGACCGCCGTCCTCGGCCTGATGCATCTGTACCTGTGGAAGCGGCTGATCAGGGACACCACCCGGCCGGGACTGGTGCGGTGGGTGCTGACGGCCGACCTGGTCATCTGCGCACTACTGCTGGTCGCCGCCCTGGTGGTGCCGCGGACCTTCGGCGTGACGAGCCTCGGCTGGCTCGCGTGGCCGGGTTACGTGTGGTTCGGCCTCGCCGCGTATCTCTTCCTGGCGTCGCTGGCCCTCGAACCCGTCCGCTTCCTGCTCCGTGGCTGGGTTCGGCGTGGCCCGACGACAGCCGCCGAAGCCGCCGACGCCGCCGAGCCCGCCGACGCCGCCGAAGCCGCCGACGCCGCCGAGACCGCCG
>NZ_JAUMSQ010000027.1:0-63066 GCF_030519285.1 Mycolicibacterium arseniciresistens | reverse complement strand
CGGGGGCGGCGGAAGTGGCGTCGCGCTCGGCGGAAGGCCGTGCGGCGCATCGGCGATGGTGCTCCACAGCGCCGAGTACCACGGCGTGCCCGGCGGTACGGTGTCCACGCGGGCGTCGGGCGCACCCGGCACCACCGCGGACGGCGGCAGCTGCACCTGGTAAGGGATCTCCCCCGGCAGCACGAAGCCGAGGCGCTCCCGGGCCTGGGCGGCGATGAACACCGGGTCGGCCAGTTTGACCTTCTGCTGCTCGAGCTCGGCGATCTGCTCACGCAGCACCGCTTCGCTCGCCCGCAGCTGCTGCATCTCGGTGCGCTGCCCGAAGTAGGTCCGCACCGGGCCGGCGATAGTCAACGTCAAGACGCACACCACCGCGGCCAGGATCGCGGCCCGCCGCGCTGCCGACCCGAACCGCTGCTCCGACTGCTGCTCGGCCGATGCCGCGATCGACTCGCGGATGGCGTCGGCGACCTCCGGCGTGGTCTCGGGGGCGGACGGCTTCGCCTCGATGGCCCGGGGCTCGCGGCGCACCGGCGACGCACCGCGCGGACGGTCCCGCTTCGACTCGCCGGGCTTGGCCGGCTTCCCTGGCCGGGAAGCCGGTGACCGCCGCTTCGGGTCGGGCCGTTTCGCGTCGGGCACGTCTGTGTCAGGCCTGACCCTCGCCGACGCCGAACCGCGGGAACGCCAGATCGCCTGCGTAGCGCGCTGCGTCGCCGAGGATCTCCTCGATGCGCAGCAGCTGGTTGTACTTGGCGACGCGCTCGCTGCGGGCCGGCGCACCGGTCTTGATCTGCCCGCTGCCCACGGCGACCGCGAGGTCGGCGATGGTGGTGTCCTCGGTCTCGCCGCTGCGGTGACTCATCATCGTGCGGTAGCCGCTGTTGTGGGCCAGCGCGACCGCGTCGAGGGTCTCGGTGAGGGTGCCGATCTGGTTGACCTTGACCAGGAGTGCGTTCGCCGCGCCGCGGTCGATGCCCTCTTCGAGCCGCTCGGGATTGGTGACGAACAGGTCGTCGCCGACGATCTGCACGCGGTCGCCGATCTCGGTGGTCAGCGCCACCCAGCCGTCCCAGTCGTCCTCCGACAGCGGGTCCTCGATCGACACCAGCGGGTAGGCGTCGAGCAGCTCGCCGTAGAACTGCGCCATCTGCTCGGCGGTGCGGGTCTCTTTCTCGAACGCGTAACCCGTCCCGGCGGTGTAGAACTCGGTGGCCGCCACGTCGAGGGCCAGCGCGATCTCGGAGCCGAGCTTGAAGCCGGCCCCCTCGATCGCCGACGAGATCAGGTCGAGCGCCGCCTTGGTGCCGGGGACGTCGGGCGCGAATCCGCCCTCGTCACCGAGTCCGGTGGACAGGCCCTGCTTCTTGAGCACCGACTTCAGCGAGTGGTACACCTCGGCGCCCCACCGCAGCGACTCCTTGAACGACGCCGCCCCGATCGGGGCCACCATGAACTCCTGTACGTCGACACCCGTGTCGGCGTGCGCGCCGCCGTTGACGATGTTCATCATCGGTACCGGAAGGATGTGGGCGTTCGGACCGCCGATGTAGCGGAACAGCGGCAGCTCGGCGGCCGTCGAGGCGGCCTTCGCCACCGCCAGCGAGACCCCGAGGATGGCGTTGGCGCCCAGCCGGGACTTGTCCGGTGTTCCGTCGAGGTCCAGCAGCGCCTGGTCGATCAGCCGCTGGTCGTCGGCGCTCATGGTGATGACGGTCGGGCCGATCTCGTCGAGGACGGCCTCCACCGCCTTCTGCACGCCCTTGCCGCCGTAGCGGGAGCCCCCGTCGCGCAACTCCACGGCCTCGTGTTCACCGGTCGAGGCGCCTGAGGGCACCGCGGCCCTGGCGAAGCTGCCGTCGTCCAGCACGATCTCGACCTCGACCGTCGGGTTGCCGCGGGAGTCGAGGATCTCGCGGGCTCCGACCTGCTCGATGATGGGCACTGGCGTCTCCTTGGTGTGCGGCGACTGGCTCGTTGCGCACTCAGCCTAGAGGCTGGAGATCGCGACGGCGGAACGAGGACGCGCCTACAGCGAGCGGCCTTGGGCGTAGGCGGTGGCCCAGTCGCGCACCGTCCGCGCGTACTGGTCGGAGAAGTTGTAGGCGCGCAGTGCGTTCATCCAGCCGCGGGGGGTGGACAGGTCCTTGCCGCGGTAACACAGGTAGCCGGCCGCCGAGAGCACGGCATCGTCGATGTTGTCGGGGCTGACCTGGCCGTCGTTGTTGGCGTCCACGCCGTAGAGCCGCCACGTTTCCGGGATGAACTGCATCGGGCCCATGGCCCGGTCCAGCTCGGTGTCGCCGTCGAGTTCGCCGCCGTCGGTGTCGTCGATCTTCATGTTGCCGCTGGACCCGTCGAGCTGCATTCCTCGGATCGGCGGTGTCACCGCCCCGTCCGTGGACACCATCGAGCCCCGGTAGCCGCCGTGGTGGCTCTCCACCATCCCGATACCGGCCAGCGTCGTCCAGGACAGGTGGCAGTCCGGGTTCTCCACCTCGGCGACCCGGGCGGCGTAGGCGTAGGCCTCGAGCGCCGTCACCGGGATCTCGAGCGCATCGGCCCGCTCGGCGGCCCAGTCGTGCAACTGGTCGGCGGGACGGCCCGACGCGTAGGTGTCGATGGCAGGCACGGGGTCCCCCGCCGGTGGCGGGATTCCCTCGGGGATAGGCGCACCGAGCTGCCATGAACAACTGGAAGCCATCAGCAGGGCCGTCGCGCCGATCACTGCGACAGCCTGCAGCCAACGAACTGGCGACACCGGACTCCTCAACCTGCTCTGCTGTCCCCATAGTGGCACGCGCTGCGCCGTGGTTCGCAACGCCGGTCTGCGAATCGCGTCTCGCACGGCCGTCCCGATAGCCAGAACGCCCTGCTAAGGTGAGCCACGCCTTGCTATGGATAGGCATAGCTGGCTTACCGAATTTTCCTGAAGCGAGGATGCGTCGATGACTGCGTTCGCGGGATTCCCGGCCAGTATCCACGCCGCCCCCCCAAACGTGACATCGCAGCTGTTCGGCAGCGGTCTTATCGGTCTCCGCGAGGGCCTCGAAGCCGGGATCGTGGTAACCATCCTGGTCGCGTTCCTGGTCAAGTCGGACCGCCGCGACGCCCTGAAATGGGTGTGGTTGGGCGTGGGCGCAGCAATTGCGATGACGGTCGTCGTGTTCCTCGCCATCCAGTTCTCCGCCTACACCATCACCGGCCTCGGCGCCGAGGCGATCGCCGGTGTCGCGTCGTTGGTGGCGGTCGCGATCGTCACCACCATGGTGCTGTGGATGAAGAAGGCCGCCGCCGGGCTGTCCGGCGAGCTGCGCACCGAGATGACGCGGGCGCTGGAGGCGGGCGCATTCGCGGTGACGGCGCTGGCGTTCCTGGCCGTCGGGCGTGAGGGCGTCGAGACCGCGTTGTTCATGGTCGGCTTCGCCGAGGCCGAAACCGCATGGCCACTCCTCGGATTGATCATCGGGGTGCTGATCGCCGCGGCCATCGCCTACGGCATGTACGCCGGCGCGGTCCGGATCAACCTCGCCAAGTTCTTCAAGTACACGGGCGTGTTCCTGATCGTCGTCGCGGCCGGGATCCTGTCCTACGGCATCGGCGCGCTGCAGACCGTCGGCTGGCCACCCGGCCTCGGCTCGCGCGCATTCGACGTCAGCGCATCGTTCAATTGGTCGGCCTGGTACGGCGAGGTCATCCAGGGCGTCTTCAACATCACGCCGTCACCCACCTGGCTGCAGCTGCTGCTGTGGCTGGCCTATCTGGTGGTGGTGCTGACCGCGTTCCTGTGGCCGGTCACCCGCACCAAGCCGGCCGCCACCCCCGCCGAACCCAAGAGTTCTCTACCGTCCGACACCCCGTCCGAAAGGTCCACCACGTGAACAATCACCCCGCAGCGAAAGCCGGCATGGCCGCCGTCGCCGCCCTGCTCGCCGGCGTATCGCTGACCAGCTGCCAGGCCAAGGACGAGGGCACCGACAACGCCGGGGGCGGAGCCGCGAGCGACATCACCGTCGAGGCCTCCGACAACGAGTGCAAGCTGTCGGGCACCGAGGCATCGACCGGGCCCAGCACCTTCGTCGTCAGCAACAACGGCAACAAGGTCACCGAGTTCTACGTCTACGGCGAAGGCGACCGGGTGATGGGCGAGGTGGAGAACATCTCCCCGGGGCTGCAGCGCAAACTCATCGTCCAGCTCACCGAGCCCGGCACCTACCAGACGTCGTGCCGCCCGGGGATGGTCGGCGACGGCATCCGCAATGACTTCACGGTCTCCGGTGAGGCCGTACAGGTCGACACCGAGGGCAAGTTCAAAGAGGCCGCCGACAGCTACAAGCGGTACGTCAACAGCCAGACCGACGCCCTGGTGCCCGCCGTCGAGGCGTTCGTCGCCGCGGTCAAGGCCCGCGACGTCCCGTCGGCCAAGGCGCAGTATCCGACGTCGCGCGTCTACTTCGAACGCATCGAACCCGTCGCCGAGTCGTTCCCCAACGACCTCGACCCCCGCATTGACGTCCGCGAGGCCGATCTGGAGGAGGGCCAGAGGTGGACCGGCTTTCACGCCATCGAGAAGGCGTTGTGGGTCACCGGGCTCACCCCCGAGACCGACAAGGTCGGTGATCAGCTGATGGCAGACGTCAAGGAGCTCACCGACGGCGTGAAGGCGCCCGACTACGCGATCGACTCGACCCAGATCGCCGGTGGCGCGCAGGGCCTGCTCGACGAGATCGCGATCAGCAAGATCACCGGCGAAGAGGAAGCCTTCAGCCATACCGACCTGTGGGATATCAACGCCAACCTGCAGGGTTCGCAGACCGCGGTGTCCTCGGTGCGGCCGATCCTGGACGAGAAGGACGCCGAACTGGGCAAGCGAGTCGACCAGCGCTTCGAGGACGTCGAGGCGCTGCTGGAGAAGTACCGTGAGGGTGACGGGTTCGTGTCCTACGACAAGGTCACCGAGCCGCAGCGTCAGGAGTTGTCGCGCGCGATCGACGCGCTGAGCAAGGAAGTCAGCCAGGTCCAAGGTGTCGTCGCCCAGAAGTAATCCCGCAGCGCCCGAGCCGCAGGCCGGGCAGCAGAACGCCGGGCTGTCCCGGCGCAAGCTGTTCGGCGCGGCGGGGGTGACGGCTGCTGTCGTCGGTGCGGCCAGCGCGGGTGCGCTGGCCGGCCGTGCCTCAGCGGCCAGCACGTCGACCGCCGGGCTGCAGAGTCCCGTCGAATTCCGGGGTGAGCATCAGGCGGGCATCGTCACCGCCCAGCAGGATCGGATGAACTTCGTCGTCTTCGACGTCACCACCGACCGCCGCGAGGACGTCATCGGGCTGCTCAAGCAGTGGACCGAGATGGCCGAGCGGATGGCCCGCGGCGAGGAGACGGTCGCAGGCGGTGCGGTCGACCACAACCCCTATGCGCCGCCACCGGACACCGGTGAGGCGCTCGGCCTGCCCGCATCGCAGCTGACACTCACCATCGGCTTCGGCCCGTCGTTCTTCCGCAAGGACGGCAAGGACCGGTTCGGCATCGCCGACAAGCTGCCGAAGCAGCTCGCGAAGCTGCCGAAGTTCGCGAACGAGACGATGGACCCGAACAAGAGCTACGGGGACATCTGCGTCCAGGCGTGCGCCAACGACCCGCAGGTCGCCTTCCACGCCGTCCGCAACCTCGCCCGCGTCGGCTTCGGCACGGTGGCGGTGCGTTACGCGCAGCTCGGCTTCGGACGCACCAGCTCGACCACGCAGGAACAGGCCACCCCGCGAAACCTGTTCGGCTTCAAGGACGGGACGGCCAACCTCAAGGCCGAGGAGACCGACAAGATCAACCAGTTCGTGTGGGTGGCCGACGGCGACGGCCCCGACTGGCTCACCGGCGGGTCGTATCTGGTTACCCGCCGGATCCGGATGCGCATCGAGAACTGGGACCGCACCACGCTGCTCGAGCAGGAACGGGTGATCGGCAGGCAGAAGGGCAGCGGCGCCCCCAACGGGCTCACCGACGAGTTCGAGGAACTCAATCTCGACCTGCGCGACGACAAGGAAGCCCCACTGATCGACGTCGACGCACACGTGCGCCTGGTGTCACCGGAGAACCTGGGCGGCATCGAGATCATGCGCCGCGGTTACAACTTCACCGACGGCACCGACGGCTTCGGCCACCTCGACGCCGGGCTGTTCTTCATCGCGTTCGTCCGCGATCCCATCACCCAGTTCATCCCGATGCAGGCCGAGATGTCGCGCAAGGATGCGATGAACGAGTACATCACCCACACCGGGACGGCGATCTTCGCCTGCCCGCCCGGGCTGCGCGAAGGCGACGAGTCGGCCTACTGGGGCTCGACCCTCTTCGCCTGAGCCGCGAGCGCCGGACTTCACGCACCGAACGTGAGCTCAGTGCGAAAATCGGCGCCGAATTTCGCACTGAGCGCACGTTCGGCGGGAGTGGCGTAGTCGACTACGCATGTCGGCGACGGGCTCCGCGCGAACACTTCTTAGTGACGGATTCCGCCCGATTCCCGAGGAGGCGCCATGACCGTCACCGCGCCATGCCCCAATGTGTTCGACGCCGGATTGCCGACGATCGACTACGACGATGCACAGAATCCCGACGAGGCGCACGCCATCCTGTGCCGCGCCCGCGAGCGCGCACCGATCGCGATCGGGCCACACGGGCCCGAGCTGCTGACCTACGATGTGGTCCGCGCAGCCCTGCGAGACCACCGTCTCCGCGTGCCACAGGGCATGTTCCTCGCCGCCCAGGGAATCACGTCCGGACCGCTGTGGGATCGCGTCAGCGCACTCATCATCAGCATCGACGGCGCCGCACACCACCGGCTCCGGCGGCTGGTGTCGAAGGCGTTCACGCCTCGCGCGACCGCACGGTTGCACACCACGATCACTGAGGTGATGACCGGGATCGTCGACGAACACACCGCCGCGGGCCACTGCGACGTGGTCGCCGACATCGCCAAGAAGTACCCGATCCCGATCATCTGCGCGCTGCTCGGCGCGCCGCCGGACGACTGGGAGCTGTTCTCCCGCTTGACCGACGACATCTTCAAGGTGTTCGACTGGAACGTCGCCGCACACGAATCGGTGATCCTGGCCGCCTGGAGCGAACTCGACGATTACGTCGACGAGATGGTCGCCGCGCGCAGGCACTGCCTGACCGACGACCTGGTCTCCGAACTGATCCGCGCGGAGGAGGACGGCGACCACCTGACCCCCGACGAGCTGCGCATGCTGGTGGTGGGTCTGCTCACGGCGGGTACGGACACCACCCGCAACCAGGTGGCCGGTTCGGTCCACGTGCTGTGCGAGCACCCCGACCAGTGGGCGCTGCTGGGCCGTCGACCTGAACTCGCCGCCAAGGCGGTCGAGGAGACGATGCGGCACTCGCCCATCGTGTTCGGGGCGCTACGCACCGCGACCGAAGACGTCGACATCGCCGGGGTGCACATCCCCGCCGGGACGCTGGTGCTCGCCAATACCGCGGCCGCCAACCGTGATCCGGCGGTCTACGACGACCCTGACCGGCTGGACATCACCCGCAACGGCGTTCCGGCCATCCAGACCTTCGGAGCGGGGACCCACTACTGCCTCGGCGCTCACCTGGCCCGGCTGGAGATCGCCGAAGCGCTGACCGTCATGACGCAGCGCATGCCCGGCGCGCACCGCACCGGTCCGGCGCCGTGGAAACCGCTGACCGGCCTGAGCGGACCCGTCACCCTGCCGATCGCCTACAACTGAGGTCAGCGCTCGGCGGTGCTCACCTCGCCGGCGGCAGGCGGATCGGCCGGCGCGGGTTCGGGCACGTCGACCGGCGACGGCTCGGGCACCTCGACGGGACCGGGTTCGGGCACCTCGACCGGTGACGGTTCGGGGATCCGGTCCGGCGCGGGTTCGGTGTCCATCTCGACCTCCAGCTCTACGTCGTCATCCGTGACGTCGTCATCCGTGACATCCTCGTCCGCAACGTCTTCCGTGACTTCGTCATCCGCAACGTCGTCGAGGACGTCGTCGTCATCGGCGATGGCATCCACGTCCGGCTCGGTATCCGACGGCCAATACGCCCGCCACTCGTCCTCGCTCACCGCGCCGAGCGCCGCGATGTCGAGTTCCTCCGGCACGTCCTCGCCGCGGCGGTCGGCCGCGATGTCCCTCTCCACCCGCCGCACGGTCTCCATGAATTTCAGAGTCGCTGTGCGCAAGTGGTTCTCGGCGTCGACATCGGCCGAGATCGTGACGGCGGTCAGCGAGGCGGGGATCAGATCCGCCGGCAGTCCCGCCTGCGCGACCCGGGCGATCACCTTCTGCGTCAGCGCCAGCGCGGGCTGACCGGTCGGCACGTCGTCCATCGACGACCTGCGCGACCTGACCGACTGCTCCTGGGCCTTACGCTCCTCCCACTGCGCGAGCTGCTCGTCCAGCGAGATCGACTCGCCGGCCAGCACCGCGGGCACCCGGTTGCCGAGCTTGCGCACCAGCGAGTCGGCGACGTCGTCGATCGTGAACGGGTGCTCAGGGGCGTCCTCGGCGATCCGGGCGTGAAAGAGCACCTGCAGCAACACATCTCCGAGTTCCTCGCGGAGCTCGTCGGCATTGCCGCTGTGCACCGCGTCGAACAGCTCGTAGGTCTCCTCGAGCAGATAGCGCCGCAGCGAGTCGTGGGTCTGTTCGCTCTCCCACGGCCCCGCCGTGCGCAGCTTGTCCATCATGGCGACGGCGTCGACCAGTCGTTCGCCCGCCTGCGGTTCCGGCGCGGCGATCAACCGGTCACCCGCGGCAAGGCGCGCCCTGACCGCCGGATGCTCGGGATCCGACGACAGCAGCACCGCGGCGTCCTCGCCGTCGTAGGCCGGCCGGGCCGCGGGCAGCGACCACGGCACCGCGATCGGCATCTCCTCGGTGTACTGCACGTCACCGGCCAACATCTCGATGGCTGCGACCGGGACCAGGGAGGGGCGACGCGGATCGACCAGCACGACTGTCATGGCGTCTGCCGTCTGTCAGTCATGGCCGGGCCACCTCCGAATTTGGTTATATCAACATCCGTCACAGCATTCCCGCTAAGCGTCAATATCAAGCCCGCCACCATCGCCACCAGTTCCAGGTCGCGGATCCGCGGCGAGCCGACGCCGCTACCGGCCCGCGGTATCGGGACCTGAACCGTCGCAGTGGTCGCCCGGTAGGACGCCGACGGATACAAGCGCTTGAGCCGCAGCTGCGCCGAATCGGGCAATTCCAGCGGCGACACCTTCACCGTCGCCCCTGACACGCCGCTGACCTCGGTGACGCCGTACTTCCGGCAGAGCAACCGCAGCCGCGCCATCGCGACCAGTCGCAGCGCCGGTTCCGGCAGCGGTCCGTACCGGTCGACGAGCTCGTCGATCACCGCGTCCACCCCGGCGTCGTCGTGCGCCGCGGCGAGCCTCCGGTAGCCCTCCAGCCGCAGCCGGTCACTGGCGATGTAGTCCGGCGGCAGGTGCGCGTCGACCGCCAGGTCGATCCGCACGTCCTTCGGTTCCTCCGCTGTCGCAACGGTTTTGCCGTCGGCGGCCGCCCGGTAGGCCTCGACCGCCTCGCCGACGAGCCGGACGTAGAGGTCGAAACCGACCCCCGCAACGTGCCCGGACTGCTCGGCGCCGAGCACGTTGCCCGCGCCGCGGATCTCGAGGTCCTTCATCGCCACCGCCATGCCCGCGCCGAGTTCGTTGTTCTGGGCGATGGTGGCCAACCGGTCGTAGGCCGTCTCGGTCAGCGGCATCTCGGGCGGATACAGGAAGTAGGCGTATCCCCGTTCGCGGCTGCGACCCACCCGGCCCCGCAACTGGTGCAGCTGCGACAGGCCGAACGTGTCGGCCCGCTCGACGATCAGGGTGTTGGCGTTGGAGATGTCCAGCCCGGTCTCCACGATCGTGGTGCACACCAGGATGTCGTACTCGCGATTCCAGAAACCCTCGACCGTCCGCTCGAGCAAATCCTCGGGCATCTGACCGTGCGCGACCACCACCCGCGCCTCGGGCACCAGCGCCTGCACCCGCGCGGCGGCCTGGTCGATCGACCGCACCCGGTTGTGGATGTAGAACACCTGACCGTCGCGCAGCAGTTCGCGCCGCAGCGCCGCGGCCACCTGCTTGTCGTCGTGCGGGCCGACATAGGTCAGCACCGGGTAGCGCTCCTCGGGCGGGGTCAGGATCGTCGACATCTCGCGGATGCCCGCCAGGCTCATCTCCAGCGTGCGCGGGATCGGGGTGGCACTCATCGTCAGCACGTCGACGTGGGTGCGCATCGACTTGATGTGCTCCTTGTGCTCGACGCCGAAGCGCTGCTCCTCGTCGACGATGACCAGGCCGAGGTCCTTCCACGTCACGCCGGTCTGCAGCAACCGGTGGGTGCCGATCACGATGTCGACCGACCCGCCCTTCATCCCCTCGAGCACCGCTTTGGATTCCGCGGGCGAGGTGAACCGGGACAGACCCTTCACCGCGACGGGGAACCCGGCCATCCGTGCGGCGAAGGTCTGCATGTGCTGGTCGGCGAGCAGCGTCGTCGGCACCAGCACGGCGACCTGCTTGCCGTCCTGCACGGCCTTGAACGCGGCGCGCACCGCGATCTCGGTTTTGCCGTAGCCGACGTCGCCGCAGATCACCCGGTCCATCGGGACCGGCTTCTGCATGTCGGACTTGACCTCCGTGATCGCGGTCAACTGGTCGATCGTCTCGGTGAAGCCGAACGCGTCTTCCATCTCGGCCTGCCACGGGGTGTCCGGGCCGAACGCGTAGCCGGGAGCGGCCTGCCGCTTGGCGTAGAGCGACACCAGTTCACCGGCGATCTCGCGCACCGCGCGACGGGCCTTGGTCTTGGTGTTCGCCCAGTCGCTGCCGCCCAGCTTGGACAGCGACGGCGCCTCGCCGCCCACGTAACGCGACAGCTGGTCGAGCGAGTCCATCGGCACGTAGAGCCGGTCCGAGCCGCCGCCCCGCTTGCTCGACGCGTATTCGAGCACCAGGTACTCGCGACGTGCGCCGCCCACCACCCGTTCGGTCATCTCGACGAACCGGCCGATGCCGTGCTGGTCGTGCACCACCAGGTCGCCGGCGGTGAGCGCCAGCGGGTCGACGACGTTGCGGCGCTTGGCGGCGAGCCGCTTGCCCTCGGGAGCGGTGACGCGGTTACCCGTCAGGTCGCTCTCGGTGATGATGACGAGCTGCGATCCCGGCAGGATCACACCGTCGTGCAGTGGACCCCGCAGCACCCCGACCACGCCGGCCTTCGGCTCGGCGCCGGGCTCGAGCATCGCCGCGGGCGTCTCGGCGTCGGCGAGCTGTTCGCAGACCCGGTGCGCGGTGCCGGTGCCGGGGGTGACGATGGCGGCGTGACCACCGGTGGTGACGTGGGCGCGCAGCATCGCGAAGATCTCCGCGACCGAGGCGTGCTGGCGCGCCGACGGCGCCGACCGGATGTCCAGCGCGACCGCCGACTCGTCGGACAGCTGGCTCAACGTCCACCAGGGATGACCGCCCGCTCGGGCGCCTGCAGCGACGTCCTCGAGTTTCAGGAAACCCGACGCACCGAGCTCCTCCAGGTCGATCGGCGCGTCGCCGCTGACCGCCGCCGTGGACCACGACGCCTCCAGGAACTCCCGGCCGGTCTTGATCAGGTCCGCAGCGCGGGTGCGCACCTTCTCGGGGTCGCACACCAGCACCGGCGTGCCCGCGGGCAGGTGGTCGGCCAGCGTCGACAGTTCGCCCGGGCGCAGCACCGGCAGCAGTGCCTCCATGCCGTCGACCGGGATGCCCTCGGCCAGTTTGGCCAACATGTCCGGCACGCTGCCGGGAACCGAGTTCTCCAGGCGGGGGTGGTCCGCGGCCAGCTTGGCCGCCCGTTCGCGGACGTCCGCGGTCATCAGCAGTTCGCGGCACGGCACGGCGATCACCGCGTCGACGTCGATGTCGGGGATGGACCGCTGGTCGGCGACCGCGAACACCCGCATCTCCGAGACCTCGTCGCCCCAGAACTCGACACGCACCGGATGTTCGGCGGTGGGCGGGAAGAGGTCGAGGATGCCGCCGCGCACGGCGAACTCGCCGCGCCGGGCGACCATGTCCACCCGGCTGTAGGCCAGGTCGACCAGCCGGGCCACCAGTGCCTCGAAGTCGAGCTCGGCGCCGACGGTCAACGTCACCGGCTCCACCTCTGCGAGCCCCGGCGCCATCGGCTGCACCAGGGAGCGCGTCGTCGTCACCACGATGCGCAGCGGCGGGCCGAGCCGGGCGTCGTCCGGGTGGGTCAGCCTGCGCAGCAGCATCATCCGCGCGCCGACGGTGTCCACCCCCGGCGACAGCCGTTCGTGGGGCAGCGTCTCCCACGACGGGAACAGCGCCGCGGCGTCACCGAGGTAGCCGCGCAGTTCAGCGGTCAGGTCGTCGGCTTCGCGGCCCGTCGCCGAGACCACCAGCAGCGGTCCTGCCTGTGCCAGCGCCGCCGCCACCAGCACCCGGGCACTGGCCGGTCCGACCACGGCGAGCCGCTCGGGCCGTTCGGCGGCACGACGGGTGAGGTCGGCGAGCGCCGGATCGCGCAACGCCAGCGAGATGAGCCCCGCGATCGGGGTTTCGACATGGGTGGGCCCCGATGAGGTCATGATGCGTCCATCCTAGGCAACGCCTCTCGGGCGCGTTCCCCCTGCGCCCGTCGCCTGTTGACGGGTGTCAACTCGCCGACGGCGCTAGCCCTCGTCGTCCTGCAGCCTGGGGTCGGCCTCGAGGTGGGTCAGGCCGTTCCACATCAGGTTCACCAGGTGTGCGGCCACCACTTCCTTCTTCGGTTCCCGCGTATCGAGCCACCACTGGGCGGTCATCGACACCGAGCCGACGAGTGCCTGCGCGTAGAGCGGCGCCAGCTCCGGGTCGAGGCCGCGGCGGGAGAAGTCACCGGCCAGGATCGAGCTCACCTGGTTGACCGCGTCGTTGAGCAGCGTCGAGTAGGTGCCCGACGTGATGGCCGCCGGCGAATCCCGGATCAGGATGCGGAACCCGTCGGTGCGTTCCTCGACGTAGGTCAGCAGCGCCAGCGCCACCCGTTCGACGCGGACCCGCGACCGGTTGTTGGTCAGCGAGGAGGTGATGCCGTCCAGCAGCGCCGACATCTCGCGGTCGACGACGACCGCGTACAGGCCTTCCTTGCCGCCGAAGTGCTCGTAGACCACCGGCTTGGAGACGTTCGCCCGCTGCGCGATCTCCTCGATCGAGGTGCCCTCGTAACCACGCGCAGCGAACAGCGACTTCGCGATCTCGATGAGTTGCTGGCGCCGCTCACTGCCGGTCATCCGGGCGCGGGGTGCACGCACTTCCTTGTCGGGTGCTGCCACGTGCTCAGGGTAGCTCCTGGCCTGCTTCGACTAGAGTCTCCAGGTGATCTTTCCGTCGTGGTGTAATCGGCAGCACCTCTGATTTTGGTTCAGATAGTTCAGGTTCGAGTCCTGGCGACGGAGCAATTCTCAGCGGCGGACGGGCGCAGAACGGCGCGTTGAGCGGCGTGTGGACGGACAGACGTCGGCTTTTGCGAGAAGAGGGGACGGCGATGACGGTGCACGGCGAAGCCGCGGTGCTGGTGCTGGCAGCGGGCGCGGGCACCCGGATGCGGTCCGACACCCCCAAGGTGCTGCACACGCTCGGCGGGCGCAGCATGCTCTCCCACGTCCTGCACACCATCGCCAAGGTCGCGCCGCAGCACCTCGTCGTCGTGCTCGGCCATGACCGCGACCGCATCGCGCCGGCGGTCGCCGCACTCGCCCAGGACGTCGGCCGTCCCGTCGACATCGCGGTGCAGGACCAGCAGCTCGGCACCGGTCACGCCGCCGAGTGTGGGCTGTCGGCACTGCCCGACGAGTTCGCCGGCGTCGTCGTCATCACCTCGGGAGACGTGCCGCTGCTGGACGCCGAGACGCTCGCCGACCTGTTGGCCGCCCACACTTCTGAGGCCGCGGCGGCCACCGTGCTGACCACCACGCTGCCCGACCCCACCGGCTACGGCCGGGTCTTGCGCACCCAGGACCACGAGGTCACCCGCATCGTCGAGCAGGCCGACGCCAGCCCGTCCCAGCTGGCGATCCGCGAGGTCAACGCCGGTGTGTACGCATTCGACATCGGCGCCCTGCGCTCGGCGCTGCGCCGGCTGGGTTCCGACAACGCCCAGCACGAGCTCTACCTCACCGACGTCGTCTCGATCCTGCGGCAGGACGGCCTGGTGGTGCGGGCCCGCCACGTCGACGACAGCGCACTGGTCGCAGGCATCAACGACCGCGTGCAGCTGGCAGCGCTCGGCGCCGAGCTGAACCGCCGCATCGTGGCCGGCCACCAGCGGGCCGGCGTCACCGTCGTCGACCCCGCGACCACGTGGATCGACGTCGACGTGACCATCGGCCGGGACACCGTGATCCAACCGGGCACCCAGCTGCTCGGCGTCACCAGCGTGGGCGGCCGCTGCCAGATCGGCCCGGACACCACACTGGCCGACGTCACCGTCGGCGACGCGGCGTCGGTGGTGCGCACCCACGGTTCGCAGTCGGCCATCGGGTCGGGCGCGACCGTCGGCCCCTTCAGCTATCTGCGGCCGGGCACCGTGCTCGGCGCCGCGGGCAAGCTCGGCGCGTTCGTCGAGACCAAGAACGCCACCCTCGGCGCGGGCACCAAGGTGCCGCACCTGACCTACGTCGGGGACGCCGACATCGGCGAGAACACGAATATCGGCGCGTCCAGCGTTTTCGTCAACTACGACGGCGAGAACAAGAGCCGAACCACCATCGGCTCGCACGTGCGGACCGGCTCGGACACCATGTTCGTCGCGCCCGTCACCATCGGCGACGGCGCCTACACCGGGGCGGGCACCGTGATCCGCGAGGACGTGCCGCCGGGTGCGCTCGCGGTGTCGGCAGGGCCGCAGCGCAACATCGAGGGCTGGGTGATCCGCAAACGGCCGGGCTCGGCCGCCGCCGAAGCCGCGGCGGCAGCAGCGGCCGCGGAGGCCGCCGCGGAGACTCACGAGCACCGGGACGACGACCAACGGTCGTGATCTGGACCCAATCTGTTGGCGATCCGGCAACCCGGCAGCGCACCTGCAGGACCGCTACGTACGATTGGGCCGACATCGACCCCCGACCGGCAGAGGCGCACAGTGGGCACCGAGTGGACCGACAACCGCAAGAACCTGATGCTCTTCTCGGGCCGCGCGCACCCCGAACTCGCCGAGCAGGTGGCCAAGGAGCTCGACACCCCGGTCACCGCGCAGACCGCCCGGGACTTCGCCAACGGTGAGATCTTCGTCCGCTTCGACGAGTCCGTTCGCGGCTGCGACGCGTTCGTCCTGCAGTCCCACCCGGCGCCGCTCAACACGTGGCTGATGGAACAGCTGCTGATGATCGACGCGCTCAAGCGGGGCAGCGCCAAGCGGATCACCGCGATCCTGCCGTTCTACCCGTACGCCCGGCAGGACAAGAAGCACCGCGGACGCGAACCGATCTCGGCCCGGTTGGTTGCCGATCTGCTCAAGACCGCAGGCGCGAACCGGATCCTGACCGTGGACCTGCACACCGACCAGATCCAGGGCTTCTTCGACGGGCCGGTCGACCACATGCGCGCGCAGAAGCTGCTGACCGGGTACATCGCCGACAACTACGCCGATCACGACATGGTGGTGGTCTCCCCCGACTCCGGCCGTGTCCGCGTGGCGGAGAAGTGGGCCGACGCACTAGGTGGCGTTCCCCTTGCCTTCATTCACAAGACCCGGGATCCGCTGGTGCCCAACCAGGTGGTGTCCAACCGCGTCGTCGGCGACGTGCGCGGCAAGACCTGCGTACTGACCGACGACATGATCGACACCGGCGGCACCATCGCGGGTGCGGTCAAGCTGCTCAAGCAGGACGGTGCGGGCGACGTGATCATTGCGGCGACGCACGGCGTGCTGTCCGACCCGGCGCGCGAGCGGCTGGCCGACTCCGGGGCCCGCGAGGTCATCGTCACCAACACCCTGCCGATCGGCGAGGAGAAGCAGTTCCCGCAGCTCACCGTGCTGTCGATCGCGCCGCTGCTGGCCAACACCATCCGCGCCGTGTTCGACAACGGTTCGGTGACCAGCCTGTTCGACGGGTCGGCGTAGATGGCGCAGACCGCCACCGTCTACCACAACCCCCGGTGCAGTACGTCGCGTAAGACGCTGGAACTGTTGCGGGACAACGGCATCGAGCCGACCGTGGTGCAGTACCTTAAGACGCCGCCGTCGCGTGACGAGCTGTCCGCAATGATCCGCGACGCGGGTATCGAGGTGCGCGCCGCGGTGCGTAAGCGCGAATCCCTCTATGGCGAGCTGAATCTGGCCGACGCGAGCGACGACGAACTGCTGGACGCCCTCGCCGAGCACCCGATCCTGATCGAGCGGCCCTTCGTCGTCACCGCGAAGGGCACCCGGCTGGCCCGGCCGATCGACACGGTGCGCGAGATTCTGTGACCGCCCGCCGCTGCGTGGCGGCAACGCTCGCGCTGATCACGGTTGCCGCCGCCGTCGGATGCGGCGCGGAAACGCCTGACTACGAAGCGGTCTGGTCGACGACGAGCAGCACCACATCGGCGGCCCCGACGAGCACCGAAGCGCCGGTGCCGCTGTCGCAGTACCTGGAGAGCATCGGTGTCGACGGCAAACCGGTGGCCCCCGACCGCCTGCCGGACCTCACGGTCACCGTGCCGACGCCGCCGGGCTGGAAGCCCTACACCAATCCCAACTTCGAGCCCGGCACCCGCACCATCGTCAAGGGCGACACCTACCCGATCGCGATGCTGGTGGTGCTCGAACTCACAGGCGAGTTCGACGCCGCCGAGGCGGTCAAGCACGGCACGGGTGATGCGGAGCTGTCGGAGAACTTCAAGCGGCTCAACGCCTCCGACAAGGATTGGCGCGGATTCCCGTCGTCGATGATCGAGGGCAGCTACGACCTCAACGGCCAGCGGATGCAGAGCTACAACCGCGTCGTGATCGCCACCGGATCGCCGCCGGCCAATCAGCGCTACCTGGTTCAGCTCACCGTCACCAGCTTCGCCGACGAAGCCCAGGCGAACGGCAAGGACATCGAGACCATCATCGCCGGGTTCACCGTCGCCCCCAAGCCACCGCCCAAGTGAGGACGCCACGGCGAGGCGACGTCGATAGGGTGGTGCCATGACTGGTTGGACCGCCGCCGATTTGCCCTCCTACACCGGCCGCACGGTCATCGTGACCGGCGCCAACAGCGGTCTGGGACTGATCACCGCCCGCGAACTCGCGCGCGCAGGCGCGTCGGTGGTGCTCGCCGTTCGCAACACCGCCAAGGGCGACGAGGCGGCTGCCGGCATGACCGGCGACGTCACCGTCCGCAAGCTCGACCTGCAGGACCTGGCGTCGGTGCGGGAGTTCGCCGCCGGTGTCGACGCGGTGGACATCCTGGTGAACAACGCGGGCATCATGGCGGTGCCGTACGCGCAGACCAAGGACGGCTTCGAGAGCCAGATCGGCACCAACCACCTCGGCCACTTCGCGCTGACCAATCTGCTGCTGCCCAAGATCACCGACCGCGTGGTCTCGGTGTCGTCGATGATGCACTGGATCGGCCGCAT
Source organism: Mycolicibacterium arseniciresistens (assembly GCF_030519285.1). Lineage (NCBI taxonomy): Bacteria > Bacillati > Actinomycetota > Actinomycetes > Mycobacteriales > Mycobacteriaceae > Mycobacterium > Mycolicibacterium arseniciresistens. The sequence continues at coordinate 45,428 of NZ_JAUMSQ010000027.1, read as the reverse complement.
CAACCTCAAGGACCTGAACTGGAAGGCCCGGCCGTACTCCGCCTGGCCGGCCTACGGTCAGTCCAAGCTGGCCAACCTGCTGTTCACCACCGAGCTGCAGCGCCGGCTCGAGCGGTCGGGATCCCCGGTGCGGGCGGTGACCGCCCACCCCGGGTACAGCTCGACGAACCTGCAGGGCCGCAGCGGCCGCAAGTTCGGTGACGCGCTGATGTCGATCGGCAACCGGCTGGCCACCGACGCCGACTTCGGTGCCCGCCAGACGCTCTACGCCGTGTCGCAGGACGTCCCCGGCGACAGTTTCATCGGGCCGCGGTTCTCGATGATGGGTCCCACCCGGTCCGTGGGCCGCAGCCCGCTGGCCCGCAGCAGCGACACCGCAGCGGCCCTGTGGGAACTCTCCGAACAGCTCACCGGCACCGCGTTCCCCCGCTGATTTCTTTCTGACCAGCGCGTTGCGCTACCCTGGGCGGGCGTCACGGCGAGGGCGGCCGGCATGTCGGCCACCGTTATCGACGGGAACACGCGTCTTCACGGATGCGGCCCCTGCTGTGCGATGAAGCCACTCGACCAGCACAGGAGCACCGCACATGGCCAAGAAGTCGGCCTCTACGAACAATCTGACCGCATCGGTCCGCACGGTGACCGGCAAGGGCGCATCGCGTCGCGCACGCCGTGAAGGCAAGGTCCCGGCCGTCCTGTACGGCCACGGCACCGACCCGCAGCACCTCGAGATCGACGCCCGCGACTTCGCCGCCGTGCTGCGTCACTCCGGCACCAACGCGGTGCTGAGCCTCGACATCGAGGGCACCGAGCAGCTCGCGCTGACGAAGTCGCTGGAGATCCACCCGATCCGCCGCAACATCCAGCACGCCGACCTGCTGGTCGTCCGCCGTGGCGAGAAGGTGTCCGTCGAGGTCAACGTCGTCATCGAAGGCGATGCGATCCCCGGCACCCTCGTCACGCAGGAGGCCAACACGCTCGAGATCGAGTCGGACGTGCAGGCCATCCCCGAGCAGATCGTCGTCTCGGTGGAGGGCGCCGTGGCAGGCACCCAGTTCACCGCGGGCCAGATCGAGCTGCCCAAGGGTGTCGCCCTGATCACCGATCCCGAGGCGCTGGTGGTCAACGTCGTGGCCGCGCCCACCGCCGAGGACCTCGAGGCCGAGGGTGGCGGCGCGTCGATCGACGAGCAGGCCGCCGAATTCGCCGAGGCCGTCGAGGAGGCCGAGGGCGAGGCCGGCGAGGGCGACGAGGCCCCGGCCGAATCCGCCGAGTAGGCGGTCGACTCAGCTCTCATGGCCGAGCCGTTGCTGGTGGTGGGCCTGGGTAATCCCGGGCCCACCTACGCCAAGACCCGGCACAACGTGGGCTTCATGGTCGCCGACCTGCTCGCGGGCCGGATGGGGTCGGGCTTCAAGGTGCACAAGAAGTCCGGCGCCGAGGTCGTCACCGGCCGGCTCGGCGGCCGGTCGGTGGTGCTCGCCAAGCCCCGCTGCTACATGAACGAGTCGGGCCGCCAGGTGGGCCCGCTGGCCAAGTTCTATTCGGTGGCGCCCGCCGACGTGGTGGTGATCCACGACGAGCTCGACATCGACTTCGGCCGGATCCGGCTCAAGTTGGGCGGCGGCGTGGCCGGCCACAACGGCCTGCGGTCGGTGTCGGCCGCGCTGGGCGGCAACGGCTTCCAGCGCGTCCGCGTCGGGATCGGCCGCCCGCCGGGTCGTAAGGACGCGGCGGCGTATGTGCTCGAGGCGTTCACGGCCGCCGAGCGCGCCGAGGTGCCGACGATCTGCGAGCAGGCGGCCGATGCGACCGAACTGTTGCTGGAGCAGGGCATCGAACCCGCGCAGAACACCGTCCACGCCTGGTAGGCCGCTAGCGCCCGCGTATGCCGCTGTCGACCACCTTCACCGGCTTGTGCGGGAACCGCCGTTCGGCGTGCGCCTTGGCCGCCGAATTCGGCAGCACGTAGAGCGTTTCGCGCTTCTCCTGCAGCGGCTTTAGCACCAGGTCCATGAAGCCTTTCCGGTCCTCCAGATACGGCTCGATGACGTCCTCGCCCGCCGGGCACACCGCAAGGCAGTAGGCCGCCTTGTAGTTGGCCTTGAACGACAGGCTCTGCCACATCGACGCGTTCTCCGAATCGCTGACCCGCGAACGGAAGTCCTCGGCGTCGGCGCTGTCGGCGATGGTCTGCGCCCAGTCGGTGAAGCCGCCCATGAACTCGCGGTAGTTGTGCACCGAACACGCGACGAAGTCGAATTCGCCGTTCTTGCCGATGGCGCCGACCGGGCAGGCCGCGACACAGAGCTTGCACTCCAGGCATGGCGAATAGTCCAGCGGCGAGCCGTATTCGGTGATCTCGGCGCCGACGAGGATCGTCGCCAGCAGGATGAAGTTGCCGAACTTCGGGTGGATCACGTTGCGGTGGATGCCCATCACACCCAGCCCTGCCGCGACCGCGACCGGCTTGTGCGCCACCACCCAGATCCGGCCGGGGAACTTGTCCATCTCCATCGGGAAGGTCGCCGACGGGTTGAGCGCCCGGTGGCCGGCGTTCTCGAGTGCGCGGGTGACACGGTGCGCCGCTTCGTTGATGATCTCACCGCTGCGGTGGAACTCCTGATTGGCGACGCTGCGCGCCGTCGACCGGACGTTGTCGCGGTTCATCCGCACCACGAGCGAGATGTAGCTCCTGACGCCGGGCAGGGCCGCCTCGACGTGCTCAACCTCCGAGGCCAGGTCGGGGTTGGCGACGCTGGCGAAGGCGACGTCGTCGGCGCCTGCGGCCAGACAGACATCGCGCAGCCATTCCGCGTCGACCGCGCCGGGTTTCTCCCGCTGCCGCGACAGCACCGCACGCACGGTCGGGTGGTCGGCGATCCGCGCGGGAGGCTTGAGCATGAGCTGAGTATAGCTATAAATACTTAGCCCGCCATGCGAGCCCTCAGCCGCCCGTGCGGCGGGCGTAGGCGCGCAGCGCGACGGGCGCGATGACCGCGGTCAGCACCACCGACCACAGCACCGTCGCGAACACCGGATGGTGCAGCGGCAGCTGGGCTTCGGGCGCCGCGGGCGGGCCGTTGCCCCACAGTTCGCGCATCGCCTGCGCCAGCGACGACACCGGGTTCCACTCGGCGATCACCCGCAACCAGTGCGGCATGGGCCCGGTCGGCACGAAGGTGTTCGCCAGGAAGGTGACCGGGAACAGCACGGTGAACATCACCCCGTTGACGGCTTCGACCGATCGCATCAGTGAGCCCACCAAGATGCCGAACCAGATGATGCCGAACCCGAACACCAGCAGCAGCGCGAACGCGAGCACCGCCTCGCCGATGCCGCCGCGGATCCGCCAGCCGATCGCCAGGCCCGTCACCGCCATCACCACGATGCCGATGGACGAGTGCACCAGGCTCGCGACGCTGCGCCCGATGAGCACCGACGACCGGTGGATCGGCAGCGACCGGAACCTGTCGATGATGCCCTTCTCGACGTCGGCGGTGATGCCCGCGGCGACGACGAACGCGGAGAACACGATGGTCTGCGCCAGGATGCCGGGCAGCAGGAACTCGCGGTACGACGCGCCACCGGTGTCGGTGATCGACGCGCCGAACACGAACGCGAAGAGCAGCACGAACATGATCGGCTGCGCGGTGACGTCGCTGAGCATCTCCGGCATGCGCTTGGTGTGGATCATGTTGCGCTTGACCATGATCCAGGACTGCTGGGCGATGTTGGTCGGATGCGTGCGGGGCCGCCCAGCTTCGACCTCTGTACGCGACGCAAGGGCTGTCATGCGCTGGCCTCCTCCTCGGTGCGGTGCCCGGTGAGCGACAGGAAGACATCGTCGAGACTCGGCCGGGACAGCCCGATGTCGTCGACGGCGATGCCGCTGTCGCGGAGCCAGCCCGCGACGCGGATGACGTCGTCGAGCCCGTCGGCGGAGGCCGTGACCTGTCGCGCACCCGCCTCGACGAACACCTCGGCGCCGGTGCGGGCCAGCAACTCCTGGGCCGCCGACAGGTCGTCGGCGTCGGTCACGGTGACCACCAGGCTCGCGTTGCCGGCCTGGCGCTTGAGCTCCAGCGGCGATCCCTCGGCGATGATCCGGCCCCGGTCGACGACGACGATGTTGTCCGCGAGCTGGTCGGCCTCCTCGAGGTACTGCGTGGTGAGCAGCAGGGTGGTGCCCTGCTCGACGAGGCCGCGCAGCACGTCCCACAGGTCGCTGCGGCTACGCGGATCCAGGCCGGTGGTCGGTTCGTCGAGGAAGAGCACCGGCGGCGACGCGAGCAGGCTGACAGCGAGGTCGAGGCGCCGCCGCATCCCGCCGGAGTAGGACTTGACCACCTTGTCGGCGGCGTCGGCGATGGAGAACCGCTCCAGCAGTTCGTCGCCCATGCGGGCCAGCTCCCGGCGCCGGATGCCGTACAGGCTGCCGATCATCCGGATGTTCTCGCGACCGGTCAGCAGTTCGTCGACCGTCGCCACCTGCCCGGTGAGGCCCATGTTGCGCCGCACCTCGTCGGGTTGGCGCAGCACGTCATAGCCGGCCACCCGCGCCGTCCCGCTGGTCGGCTCGGTCAGCGTCGTCATCATCCGCACGGTCGTGGTCTTGCCGGCGCCGTTGGGCCCGAGCAGGCCGAGGACGGTGCCCGGCGGGACGGCGAAGCTGACGTGGTCGACCGCGGGTGGCACGACCGCGGGATCCCCGAACTGCTTCACCAGGTCGATCGCTTCGATGGCCGGTGTCATGTCACCGACGGTATCGGTGATCACCGACACCTCGTTACCCCCGGTGCGAGGGCGCAGGGCTGCTAGGTGACGAGCGAGACCGAGTTGGCGCGGCGCAGCTTGCCCGACGGCGTCTTCGGGATGGTGCCGGGCCCGAGGACCACGACGTTGCGCGGACGCACGTCCACCTCGGTCACCACCTCGTGGGCGACCTGGTGCTCGATGCGGCGCACCTCGACCGGGTCCTGCCAGGCGTTGGACTCCACCGCGACGGCGAACGTCTCCCGCGAATGCCCGGCGTCCAGCCGGACGGCGACGGCGCAGCCGGGCCGCACGCCTTCCACGCGCCCGGCGGCCCGCTCGATGTCGGTCGGGTAGATGTTGCGCCCCGCCATGATGATGACGTCCTTGACGCGGCCGCAGACCACGACGTGTCCCTCTTCGGTGAGGTAGCCGAGGTCGCCGGTGTCGTACCAGCCGTGCTCGTCCTGGGCGGGCACGAATCCGCCCATGGTGATGTAGCCGGGCGTCAACGGCTCGCCGCGCAGTTCGATGACGCCGACACCGCGGGCGGGCATCACGTTGCCCTGCTCGTCGATGATGCGGGCCTCGAGCCCCTCCAGCAGCGGGCCGAGCGTGGCCAGCCGCTTGGTGTTGCCCTTGGTGGCGGTCACGGCCCGGCGCAGAGCGGCCAGCAGGTCGGCGTCCACCTCGTCGACCACCAGGCCGGCGCCGCACTCGGAGAACGACACCGCCAGCGTCGTCTCGGCCATGCCGTAGGCGGGCAGGATCGCCTCGGCGCGCAACCCGAACGGCCTGCCCGCGTCGATGAGGTCCTCGACGTCGGCCGGTTCGACCGGCTCGGCGCCCGACAGCGCGAAGCGCAGCGTCGACAGGTCGAACTCGCCGGGCGTGGCCTGCCTGCGCAGCCGCTTCGCCAGCAGCGCGTAGGCGAAGTTCGGCGCGGCGGTCATCGTGCCCTTGTACTTGTCGATCAGCCGGGCCCACAGCAGCGTGTCGCGCAGGAAATCCATCGGCGTGACCTTGACCAGCTCTGCGCCGAAGTACATCGGGATGGTGAGGAAGCCGACCATGCCCATGTCGTGGAAGCAGGGCAGCCAGCTCACCATGACGTCCTTCTCGACGTCGTACTCGGCGCCGATGAACATCGCCTCGGCGTTCGAGTGGATGTTGCGGTGGGTGATCTGCACGGCCTTGGGTGAACCGGTCGAGCCGGACGTCAGCTGCATCAGCGCCAGGTCGTCCTCGCCGACCTCGACGGGATCGATCGGCTCCGAGGCCAGCAGGTCGGAGACGGTGAGGACGGTGATGCCCTTCTCCTCGAGCACCGGGATCGCCACGTTGAACGGCTCGGAGACGATCACGGCCTTCGCCTCGATCATCCCGATCACCATCATGGTGTCCTCGGCCCACAGCGCGAGGTCGGTGCGCGGGGTCGGCTGGTGCAGCATGGTCAGGCTCGCGCCGCGCATCCACAGGCCCTGCGCGGTCGGCGCGATCTCGACGGGGAAGCCCGCCAGCACGCCCACCGCGTCCCCCAGTCCGACACCGGCCGCGGCCAGGCCGCCGGCGATGCGCCGCGCACGCTCGTGCACCTCACCCCAGGTGTGTCGCACGGGCTCGTGCGGCTCCCCGGTCACCATGCCGGTGGTGACGGTGCGGGCGTTGCGGTACATCTTCTCGGTGAACCTGCTCACGACGACCTCCTCGGGACCGGCGACAATGCCCGGTTTCTCATGCTCCGCTGTTTGCCGGGCGCTGCCGAGAAGGCGCGCACGAACGATTCAGGAGCGGTTTCATATCGAAACGGTGATGCATGGGAAAACCCGGGCGCGGTTGCAGATCCGGAAGCGACGGTGCTCTTCGGCGAGCCTGCCGTAGAGCTGCGAGCGGACCCGCCGAGCAGTCCGGCGGGTGACGGGCTCGCGCCCATTGCTTGACCGCTAGTTTTCACCGGGCACCATCTTAAGAGGCTCTTAAGTATCCGCCAAACTGTAGCGCGGATTGAGGCGTGGGTCACATCGGCGGCGCGCCGTGTCCCTGGCGCCTCCGCGCGTCAGCCCGAAGGGGTCGGCGCGGGCACCAACCGGGCGCCGTGTACCGGTCCGCTGGCCACCCGCACGGTCCGGCAGACGCCCGCGCCGGCCAGCCGGACACCGATGTCGACCGCCGCCGTCGCCGACTCGCACAGGAACGCACACGTCGGGCCCGAGCCCGACACCAGGCCGGCCAGCGCACCGGCCTCGCGCCCCGCCCGCAGCGTGCGCCGCAGACCCGGGTACAGGCTCAGCGCCGCGGCCTGCAGGTCATTGCCCAGCAGCGGAGCCAACTCGGCGGGGTCCCCGGAGGCCAGCGCCGCGAGCAGCGGCTCGGGATCGTCCAGCCGCGGCGGCGCGTCGCGCTGGCCGTCGGCCGCCGCGCGCAATCGGTCGATCTCCCCGAACACCTTCGGGGTGGACAGGCCCTTGTGGGCGAACGCCAGCACCCAGTGGAAGGTGCTGCGGGCGAGCACCGTCGCGAGCTCCTCCCCGCGGCCGGTGCCCAGCGCCGTCCCGCCGTGCAGGGCGAACGGGACGTCACTGCCGAGAGTGGCGGCCAGCGTGTGCAGGTCGCGGCGGGGCACGCCGAGCTCCCACAGGGCGTTCATCGCGACGAGCACGGCAGCGGCGTCGGCACTGCCGCCCGCCATCCCGCCCGCCACCGGTATCGCCTTCTCGATCGAGATCGCGACGTCTGGGGCGCGGCCGACGTGTTCGGCGAGCAGTTCGGCGGCCTGCCACGCGAGGTTCCGCTCGTCGAGGGGCAGTCCCTCGGCGCCCTCACCCGCGATCTCGAGCGACTGCACGTCGGCGTTGCGGACGGTGATCTCGTCGACCAGCGACACGGCGTGGAAGACGGTGGTGAGGTCGTGGTACCCGTCGTCGCGCAGATCGCCGACCCCGAGGTAGAGGTTGACCTTCCCCGGTGCGCGCACGGTCACCGAACCAGTGGGAACCCACTGAGATGCGGTGTTGCCGTCGGCCACCGCACGACACTAGCGCCGCGGGCCGGCCCGGAGAACCTAGGCTTCCCGATATGCTCGCGCGCGGCGACAGGGTGGCGGACTACGTCGTCGACGAACCGCTGGGTCGCGGCGGGTACGCCGAGGTCTACCGGGTGCGCAACGACGCAGGCGCCGACGTGGCGCTCAAGATCCTCGACGAGCGTCATCGCAGGCCCGCCGACCTCGGCCGGCTTCAGCGCGAGTTCGCGTTCGCCCGCGCGGCCGAACATCCGCACGTGGTGAAGGTGTACGAGTGCGGTCCGCACTGGCTCACCATGGAGATCGTCGGCGGCGGAACGGCGATGACGCTGCCCAGGATGGACGACCGGCTGACGGCACTGGCTCAGATCGCCGGCGCACTCGACCACATCCACCGCTCGGGCATCGTGCACTGCGACGTCAAACCCGCCAACGTCCTTGTGCGCGAGCCTTTCGCACCGACCAGTGTGGTGCTCGTCGACTTCGGCGTCGCGCACTCGATGACCGATGACGCCCTCCGCCATCCGGCCCGCGTCGAGGCGTCGCTGCCCTACTCCGCACCGGAGCTGCTGCGAGGCCGCACGCCGACTCCGGCGGTCGACGAGTACGCGCTCGCCTGCACCGCCGTCGAGATGATCACCGGTGCAACGCCCTTCACCGCGAACACCTCGCACGGCCTGGTCGACGAGCACCTGAACGCGCCCCCACCGCGGCTGGCGCGGCGAATAGCTTGGATACCGCACGCTTTCGACTCGATCATCGCGAAGGCGCTGGCGAAGGATCCCGACCTGCGCTACGACTCGTGTTCGGAGATGGTGAGGCTGATCACCCGCACCCTGCGGTGAACCGCGTCCGGCCACCGACTTAACGCAGCTTTAACTGGCGTCCGATTCCGGTTTACACGGCCGGGGCTAACTTCGGCCCTATGACCGCGACCGCGCCGTACGACAACTCCGCACTCGCGCACGAAGAGGAGGGGTACGAGAAGGGCCTCAAACCGCGGCAGCTGCAGATGATCGCCATCGGCGGCGCGATCGGCACCGGCCTGTTCATGGGGGCAGGCGGCCGGCTCAACAGCGCGGGACCGGGCCTGTTCATCGTGTACGCGATCTGCGGACTGTTCGTGTTCTTCATCCTGCGCGCACTGGGCGAGCTTGTGCTGCACCGCCCTTCGTCGGGATCGTTCGTCTCGTACGCGCGTGAGTTCCTCGGCGAGAAGGCGGCGTACGTCGCAGGCTGGATGTACTTCTTCAACTGGGCGTGCACGTCGATCGTCGACGTCACCGCCGTCGCGCTCTACATGCACTACTGGGGCGCCTTCGAGGCGATACCGCAGTGGTCGATCGCGTTGATCGCGCTGGTGATCGTGCTGAGCGTGAACATGATCTCGGTCAAGTGGTTCGGCGAGATGGAGTTCTGGGCGGCGCTGATCAAGGTCGTCGCACTGGTCACCTTCCTCATCGTCGGCATCGTCTTCCTGGCCGGCCGCTTCGCGATCGAGGGCCAGACCACCGGTCCCTCGGTGATCGCCGACAACGGCGGCATCCTGCCCACCGGAATCCTGCAGCTGGTGATCATCACCTCGGGCGTCATCTTCGCCTATGCCGCAGTCGAATTGGTCGGCACCGCCGCCGGTGAGACCGAGGATCCGCCGAAGGTGATGCCCAAGGCGATCAACTCGGTGATCTTCCGGATCGCGGTGTTCTACGTCGGCTCACTGATCCTGTTGGCACTGCTGCTGCCGTACACCGCGTACGAGGAAGGCACCAGCCCGTTCGTGACGTTCTTCTCCAAGATCGGCGTCCCTGCCGCGGGCGACATCATGAACTTCGTGGTGCTCACCGCCGCGCTGTCCAGTCTCAACGCCGGGTTGTACTCGACCGGGCGCATCCTGCGGTCGATGTCGATGAACGGCAGCGCGCCGAAGTTCACCGCGAAGATGTCGAGCAGGGGTGTGCCGTGGGCGGGCATCGCGCTGACGGCGGTCTTCACCGTGGTCGGCGTCGTCCTCAACCTGGTCGTGCCCGCGGAGGCCTTCAACATCGCGCTGGACCTGTCGGCGCTGGGCATCATCGCGTCGTGGGGCACGATCGTCATCTGCCAGATCCAGCTGTACCGCTGGTCGCAGAAGGGGATCCTGGAGCGGCCCAGCTTCCGGCTGTTCGGCACGCCTTACACGAGCTACGCCACGCTGGTGTTCCTCGTCGGCGTGGTGGCGCTGATGTGCTACGAGAACTACTGGAACCTGATCGCCCTGCTCATCATCATCCCGACACTGGTCGGCGGCTGGTACGCCGTCCGTGGGCGGGTGCTCGAGATGGCGCGTGAACGCATCGGTTTCACCGGCAACTACCCCGTGGTGGCGGAGACGCCGTTGCTCGACGAGTTGCTCGGCAAGGACAACCGGCGTGACGGCGACAAGGAGTAGCCGCGCTGCTACGCGAGGCTGACGGGCGCCTCGGAGTCGTCGGAGCGCTGCAGCAATCGCACGAAGTCGGCGACCCCGAGGGTCTCACCGCGACGCGACGGGTCGATGCTGGCGGCGAGCAGCCGGCGTGCCGACTCGTTGCCCGAACCCGCCCACTCGGCGAATGCGTTGCGCGACGTCTTACGCCGTTGCGCGAACGCGATGTCGATGAGGTCGAAGACCTGCTTGCGGAACCCGGGCTCGGTCGGCCACGGCGAGGTCTCGTAACGGTCCAGCCGCACCAGCCCGGAGTACACCCGCGGGATCGGCCAGAACACCGTCGGCGACACCATGCCGTACCGGCGCACCTTGCCGTAGAACCTGACCTTGGCACTGGGCACGCCGTAGTCCTTGCCGCCCGGTTCGGCGGCCAGTCGCTCGGCGACCTCGGCCTGCACCATCACCATCACCGACTTGATCGTCGGGAACTCGGCGAGCAGGTGCAGCAGCGCGGGAACCGCGACGTTGTACGGCAGATTGGCGACGAGCGCGGTGGGCTCGTTCTCCAGGTCCGACGGCTGCAGCGTCAAGATGTCGCTGTTGAGCACCGTGAGCCGGTTGATCTCGCTGTGCGAGTGGTCGGCGATCGTCTTGGGCAACTGGCGCGCCAGTAGCGGGTCGATCTCCACCGCGGTGACGTGCGCACCCTTGTCCAGCAGTGCCAAGGTGAGCGAACCCAGCCCGGGGCCCACCTCCAGGACGTGGTCGTGCCGGTGGATCCCCGATGCCGAGACGATCCGGCGCACGGTGTTCGCATCATGGACGAAGTTCTGCCCAAAGGACTTGCGTGGCCGAAAGTCGATGTCTTTCGCCAAGCGTCGTATCTCGGTCCGCCCGAGAAGCCGAATCGTCAGGACGCCCCCACTCTCGCACTACACGTCGGCCACGCGCCCCAACCTTGACGCGCCCGAGTCACCTCAGCAATCGCGATCTGCTCTTCTCGTGTTGCCAGATCTGCGCGCCCAGCATACCTCAGACCACCGTTGCGCTCCCAGGTGTTTTGATCAAATTGGACACCACCGAAATATCCGTTGCCCGTATTGATGCCCCAGTTACCTCCGGCTTCGCACTGCGCAAGGGCGTCCCACTGCCCTCCGTTGCTGACCGGAGGCACTTCGGTACCCGGTTTGGCGCCCACCCGCAGCACCCCGGGGCGGGCCGGTGTCACGACGACATTGGCTACTGGCAACCTGCCCGTTTCGACACCGTTCACCTTCGCGATGGCGAATGTGACGTCCTGCGTGCCCGGCGCACCCGGGTCCTCGACCACCGAACGGCTCATGTTCAGGGTGACGTCCTCGATGCGCTGGTTGGCCGGTGCGAGCGGCAGCCGCTCGGTGACCCGCTCGATCCGGATCCGCGTCACCTGGATCGCCATGCCGTCGACAACCGGCGCCGCCGCGGGGGGCACCACCTTGTCTCTCTGCTGCAGCGGCGCACCCGCCGCCTCGAGCAGGGCTGCGACGTTGGGCGCCGCGAGTCGGACGGTGCGCACGGCGCCACCCTCGTCGATGCGCACGGTTTTCGGGCTGACCACGGGCAATGACATCCCGGCCAGCGGGACACGGCTGCCACGCGAGGCCGCGGCCGGCGCCTTGTCGGTCATCTGCAGCTGGCTCAGCGCCTCGTCGACGGTGGACGCCGTGGTCCACACCTGGGTGCTGTGCTGGCCGTCGAGCGAGATTTGCAGCGGCCGGCTGCGGCGCAGTTCGATGGTGTCGGACTGGCCGATCGTCTGGTCTGCGGCGGGGCGCAGGTCGTCGCGGTCCTCGACGTCGAAGCCGTTCTCCTCCACCACGTCGATCACCCGGGACTTCATCGTGGTGACGGTCGTGGAGGTGCCGTCGACGCTCAGGGTCACGGTCTTGTGCGCGGTCACGGCGTATCCGCCGGCGAACGTCAGCGCGAGCAGCAACGCCCCCACGAGGAGTCGCAGGACCGGCGAGCGCGATTCATGGAGCTTGGTCAGAGCATTCAAGGTGGAGTCAGTCCCCGACTTTTTCGGACGGCGGTGGGCTCAGCCGTACTGGATCACAAGACGGTAACGAAAAGGTGTCCTGGCGGCAACTTAGGCCACGCCGTAGGCCCCTCTCGCGTTTGCCGTGGTCTCGCCGGCGAGTTGTTCGGCCGGGCGCCCGACGACTTCGGCGAGCGCACGCACGGTGTACGGCAGACAGTATGGCTCGTTCGGCGCACCCCGGAACGGGTGAGGGGTGAGGAACGGGGCGTCCGTCTCGATGAGCAGCTGGTCGGCCGGGATCAACGGAACGGCCTCGCGAAGCGCGTGCGCATTCCGGAAGCTGACGGTGCCCGACAGGCTGATCAGCCAGCCCGCATCGACGCAGGCCCGCGCCATCGCGGCGTCGGACGAGAAGCAGTGGAAGATCACGGTGTCCGGGGTGCCCTCGGCGCGCAGCACGTCGAGCACCTCGGCGTCGGCGTCGCGGTTGTGGATCATCAGCGGCTTGCCGGTGCGTTTGGCGAGGTCGATGTGCCAGGCGAAGGCCTCGCGCTGCTCGGCGGGCGTGGCGCAGCCTTCGAGCCGGCCCGGCCAGTAGAGGTCCATGCCGGTCTCGCCGACTGACACCACCCGCGGATGCGCCGCGAGGCGTTCGAGCTCCGCCCTGGCGGCATCGGTGAGTGCGTTCGCGCGCGTCGGGTGCAGGGCGACCGCGGCGTACACCCGCGGATCCCACTCGGCGGCCCGGGTCGCCCAGCGCGCCGAGGCCAGATCGTCGGCGATGGTGACCACGGTCTGCACGCCAACGGCCTCGGCCCGGTCCACGATCGCGCGCACGTCGTCGGCGTCCTGGGCACCGCAGGCGTCGAGATGGGTGTGCGCGTCGATCAGCGGGGTCAGGGGTTCCGGCGGCGGCGGCGCCTCCCGCCCGGCTGAGCGCTTACTACTCACCGCAACACCATAAGGTTGTGTCCAAATGAGCATCCCGTTCTACATCACCACGGCGATCGACTACCCGAACGGCGCACCGCACATCGGGCACGCCTACGAGAAGATCGCCACCGACGCGATCGCCCGCTTCAAACGGCTCGACGGCTTCGACGTCCGCTTCCTCACCGGCACCGACGAACACGGCCTGAAGATGGCCGAGACCGCTACGCGCGAGGGTCTCCCCACGCCCGACTTCGCCCGGCGCAACTCCGACGTGTTCCAGCGCCTCTACGAGAAGCTCGACATCTCCTTCGACCGGTTCATCCGCACCACCGATCCTGACCACATCGAGGCGTCGATCGACATCTGGAACCGGATGGACGCGGCGGGCGACATCTACCTCGACGCGTACTCCGGCTGGTATTCGGTGCGCGACGAACGGTTCTTCACCGAGGGCGAGACCACGGTCCGCGACGACGGCACCCGGATCGCCACCGAGACCGGCGCACCACTGACCTGGACCGAGGAGGAGACCTACTTCTTCCGGCTGTCGGCCTACGCCGACCGGTTGCTGGCCCATTACGAGGCCCACCCCGAGTTCATCGGGCCCGACGTACGGCGCAACGAGGTGGTCAGCTTCGTCTCCGGCGGCCTGCGTGACCTGTCCATCTCGCGCACCACCTTCGACTGGGGAGTGCCGGTGCCCGGCCACCCCGACCACGTCATGTACGTGTGGGTCGACGCGCTCACCAACTATCTGACCGGCGTCGGCTTTCCCGACACCGGCTCCGAGGCGTTCGAGAAGTACTGGCCGGCCGACCTGCACATGATCGGCAAGGACATCATCCGGTTCCACACCGTCTACTGGCCGGCGTTCCTGATGTCGGCAGGCATCGAACTGCCGCGGCGGGTGTTCGCCCACGGCCACCTGCTCAGCGGCGGCGAGAAGATGAGCAAGTCGGTCGGCAACGTCGTGGACCCCGTCGCACTCGTCGACACGTTCGGCGTCGACCAGGTGCGCTACTTCCTGCTGCGGGAGGTGCCGTTCGGGCAGGACGGCAACTACACCGAGGAAGGGATCATCGCCCGGATCAACGCCGACCTCGCCAACGAGCTGGGCAACCTGGCGCAGCGCTCGCTGTCGATGGTGGCCAAGAACCTCGACGGCGCCGTGCCCGAACCCGGCGCATTCACCCCGGAGGACGCCGCACTGCTCGACGCGGCGGGCGCACTGCTGGACCGAGTGCGGGAGCACTACGACGGGCAGGCCCTGCACCTGGGCCTGGAGGCGATCTGGTCGGTGCTCGCCGCGGCCAACAAGTACTTCTCCGCGCAGGAGCCGTGGGTGCTGCGCAAGAGTGACGAGCAGCGCTTCAAGACCGTGATCTACACGACGCTCGAGGTGGTGCGGATCGCGGCGCTGCTCAGCCAGCCGGTGATGCCGACGGCGTCCGGCGCGCTGCTCGACCTGCTCGGCCAGCCTGCGGACCGGCGCGACTTCACCGCGATCGAGGAGCGCCTCGTTCCTGGCACCCAGCTGCCTGCACCCCATGGGGTGTTCCCGCGCTACCAGGTGGAGTGATCTGCGCCACAACTCGACCAGCGCCTGTCACACTCCCGGCGTGTGCGGTGTCTCCAAGGCAACCCGGCTCGATCGCAACGCCGGATGAACCGAGGAGTGTGAGATGACCGAACAGCACAGGGTGGTCGTGGTCGGCGGCGGTTACGCCGGCGTGATGGCCGCCAACCACCTGCGACTCGACGAAACCGTCGACGTCACCCTGATCAACCCCCGGCCGAACTTCGTGGAGCGGATCCGGCTGCACCAGGTCGTCACCGGTTCCGACGACTCCGTCGTGGACTACCAGAGCATCCTCGGCGCGGGCATCAAGCTCGTCGTCGATTCGGCGACCCGGATCGACGCCGCGAGCCGGCGGGTCGAGCTCGGTTCCGGCGAGACGCTCGACTACGACTACCTGATCTACGCGGTCGGCAGCACCGGCGCCGCGGCGACCGTGCCCGGCGCCGCCGAGCACGCGTTCCCGATCTCCGACTTCGAACACGCCGAACCCCTGCGCGCCGCTGTCGCAGGCGCCGCCGCCGACGCGCCGATCGTCGTCGTGGGCGCGGGACCGACGGGTATCGAGGTCGCCGCCGAACTCGCCGAGGAGGGCCGCAGCGTCACCCTGGTGTGCGGCAGCGTGCTCGGTCCCTACCTGAGCACGGCGGGCCGGCGGGCCGCGGCCAAGCGGTTCGCCAAGCTCGGCGTGACCGTGCTGGACGGACCCGGTGCGGTGGTGACCGCGGTCGGTCCTGCTGCGGTCACACTGGCCGACGGTCGCGAACTGCCAAGCGCCGTCACCATCTGGACCGCCGGTTTCGCGGTGCCCGATCTCGCCGCACGCAGCGGCCTGACCACCGACCCGATCGGCCGGCTGCTCACCGACGAGACGTTGACCAGCGTCGACGACCCCCACATCGTCGCCGCCGGCGACGCGTCGGCGCCGTCTGACGTCCCGCTGCGGATGAGCTGCCAGGCGGCGATCCCCCTCGGCGCACAGGCCGCCAACACGGTGCTGAGCCGGATCGCCGGCACCGAACCCGCGGTGCTCAACCAGGCGTTCACCGGACAGTGCATCAGCATGGGCCGCGACGCGGGGCTCATCCAGCTCGCACACCTCGACGACAGGGTGATGCCGTTGTACGTCGGCGGGCGCGTGGCGGCGTCGATCAAGGAAGCGGTGTGCAAGGGCACGGTCGCCTTCCTGGCCCGGGAAGCGCGCAAGCCGGGTAGCTACTTCTGGCTCAAGGGCGGCAAGCGGCAGCGGCGGCTCGCCGAGGCGGTCGCGCTCCCGTGACGGCCTCGCCGGGTGCTTCGGAGCACGCCGAACGATTCACGTTGCTGCGACCGCTGCTGTTCACCATCGCCTACGAGATGCTGGGCAGCGCAACGGAATCCGATGACGTGCTACAGGAGAGCTACCTGCGCTGGGCCGAGGTGGACCTGGACACGGTGCGCGACACCAAGGCCTACCTCGCCCAGCTCGTCACCCGGCAGGCCCTCAACGCCCTGCGATCCCAGTCACGCCGACGCGAGGATTACGTCGGGCCGTGGCTGCCCGAACCCCTGCTGCTGGACACCCGGGACCCGGCCGCCGACGTCGTCCTCGCCGAGTCGGTCTCGATGGCGATGCTGGTGGTGCTCGAGACACTGAGCCCCGACGAACGCGCGGTGTTCGTGCTGCGCGAGGTGTTCGGCTTCGACCACGACGAGATCGCCTCGGCCGTCGGCAAATCCACGGTAGCGGTGCGCCAGCTGGCGCACCGCGCCAGGGAACACGTGCAGTCGCGGCGCAAGCGGTTCGAGCCCGTCGATTCGAGGACGTCGGAAGCGCTCACCACCCGGTTCTTCGCGGCAGCCGCCAGCGGCGACCTCGACGACCTGATGGCGATGCTGGCCCCCGACGTCGTCTGGACCGCCGACAGCGACGGCAAGCGTTCCGCGGCAAGAAGACCCGTTGCGGGCGCCGAGCGCGTCGCGAAGCTCGTCATGGGACTGGTCCGGCAGGCCGGCGAGGGCGGCCGCATCGAGCCGGCCATGTACAACAACGCCCCCGCGCTGCGGCTCTACCTCGGCGACAGCTTCGAAGGCGTGATCACCGTCGAGATCGTCGACGGCCGGATCACGAACTTCTACGCGATGCGCAACCCGGACAAGCTGGCCGGTGTCGACATCCGCCGGGAGATCACCCGCTAGCTTCTGTCAGGCTTCACGGGTGCGGATCGAGCGGCTCGGGGACCTCGGCGACGCGCCCACGGTGCTGGCCGCCGTCGCCGGCGCCGCCACCCGCCGCGGCCTGCCGCCGCCCGCCGCGCTGATCGGCGACTGGTTCGGCTCTCGCGCGGTGATCGCGCCGAGCGTCGACGTGCAGTCGGTGTCGGCCGATTCGGTGTTCGACGTCGCGGCGGGTGACGGTTCGACGGTCGGCGGCGGCTGGTTCGGCTACCTGTCCTATCCCGATCCAGGCGCGGACGGGCTCGGTGCGCGGATCCCCGAGGCGGCCGGCGGCTGGTCCGACTGCGTGCTCCGCCAGGACGTCGACGGCGCGTGGTGGTACGAGAGTCTCTCCGAGACAGCGCTTCCCGAGTGGATCACCGACGGGTTACACCGCCCCGCCGCGGCAGCAGGCGCCGACATCGGGTGGCAGTCGCCCGACCGCGAGACCCACCGCACCGGTGTGCTCGCCTGCCTCGAGGCGATCGCCGCGGGTGAGGTGTACCAGGCGTGCGTGTGCACCCGGTTCGCCGGCCGGTTGCGTGGCGCCCCAATCGATTTCTTCGTCGACACCGTCACGCGCACTCAGCCCGCGCGGGCGGCGTACCTCGCGGGCGACTGGGGCGCGGTGGCGTCCTTCTCGCCCGAGTTGTTCCTGCGCCGGCACGGGACGACGGTGACGTCGAGCCCGATCAAGGGCACACTCCCGCGCACCGCCGACCCCGCCGCACTGCTGTCGTCGGTGAAGGACGTCGCCGAGAACATCATGATCGTCGACCTGGTCCGCAACGACCTCGGACGGGTCGCCGACATCGGCACCGTCACCGTGCCGGATCTGCTGTCCGTCCGGCCGGCGCCCGGGGTATGGCATCTGGTGTCCACGGTCTCGGCGCAGGTCGGCCCCGACGTGCCGATGGCGGCGCTGCTGGACGCCACGTTCCCGCCGGCATCGGTGACCGGCACACCGAAGGAGCGGGCGCGCGGGCTGCTGAGGTCCTGGGAGCCGCATCGCCGCGGCATCTACTGCGGGACAATCGGTCTGGCGTCACCGGTGGGCGGGTGCGAGCTCAACGTGGCGATCCGGACCGTGGAGATCGACGCCGCGGGACAGGCGGTGCTCGGGGTCGGCGGCGGCATCACCGCGGACTCCGACCCGGACCGCGAGTGGGACGAATGCCTGCACAAGGCGGCGTCGATCGTCGACCCCGATCACTCCCGCGAGCGCAGCACCGCGTCGTAGAGCTCGCGGCGCGACGGCGACCCCGGATGGGCCGCCACCACCTGCGCACAGGCGTCCTTCACCCGCATCCCCTCGTCGACGAGTGCGGTCACCTCCGCGACGAGCGTCGCCTCGTCGGCCTGCGGCACCGCCCCGGCCAGCACGACCGTGATCTCGCCGAGCACGCCGTCCTCCGCCCAGTCGACGAGTTCGCTCAGCGACCCGCGGACGATCTCCTCGTGGGTCTTGGTCAGCTCCCGGCACACCACCGCCCGGCGCTGCCCGCCCAGCGCCTCGGCCGCGTCGCGCAGGGTGACGGCCAGACGCCGCGGCGACTCGAAGAACACGCAGGTGCGCGGTTCGGCGGCCAGGGCGGCGAACCAGGACACCCGCGCGGCGTGCTTACGGGGCGCGAAACCCTCGAAGCAGAACCGGTCGGACGGCAACCCGGACACCGCGAGCGCCGTCGTCACCGCCGACGGCCCGGGCAGGCAGCTCACCGGCAGACCCGCGTCGACACAGGCCGAGACCAGCCGGTATCCGGGATCGTTGATCAGCGGCATGCCCGCGTCGCTGACCACCAGCACCGTCGCCCCGGAGCGGATGGCGTCGAGCAGGCCGGGGATGCGCGTCGCCTCGTTCTGGTCGAACAGGCTGACCACCTTGCCGGCGATCCGGACCTCGAGCGCCTGGGCGAGGGTGCGCACCCGCCGGGTGTCCTCGGCCGCGACGATGTCGACGCTGCTCAACGCGGTGATCAGGCGGGCGGACGCATCCGTGGGCAAACCCAGGGGCGTGGCGCCGAGCAGTAGTCGACCAGGATTCGTCACAGCCGACAGCCTACGATCGCTGTCGTGACCGCCCCCGCCACCGAAGCGCCGCGCGCGGTCCCCGTCATCAGTCCGGCGCCACTGGCACCGCCCGCGGACTTCGGTCCGCTGGACCGGCTGTCGGGGTGGGCGATGACCGCCGTGGTCACGGCGCTGGCCGCGGTGACGAGGTTCCTCAACCTCGGCTCACCCACCGACGCGGGCACCCCGATCTTCGACGAGAAGCACTATGCGCCGCAGGCGTGGCAGATGCTGCACAACCACGGCATCGAGGACAACCCAGGCTACGGACTGGTGGTGCACCCGCCGGTCGGCAAACAACTGATCGCGATCGGTGAGGCGCTGTTCGGCTACAACGGCCTGGGCTGGCGGTTCTCCGGCGCGGTGTGCGGTGTGATCGTGGTGCTGCTGGTGGCCCGGATCGGGCGGCGAATCAGCCGGTCCACGATCGTCGGCGGTATCGCCGGGCTGTTGCTGATCGCCGACGGGGTGAGCTTCGTGGCGTCCCGGACGGCGCTGCTCGACGGGTTCCTGGTGGTGTTCGTGGTGGCGGCGTTCGGCTGCCTGATCGTCGACCGCGACCAGGTTCGCGAGCGGATGCACATCGCGATGCTCGAGGGCCGGATCGGTGAGACGGCGTGGGGCCCACGGCTCGGCGTGCGGTGGTGGCGGTTCGGCGCCGGGGTGCTGCTCGGGCTGGCCTGTGCGACCAAGTGGTCGGGCCTGTACTTCGTGATGTTCTTCGGCGTGATGACCCTGGCGTTCGACATCGCGGCGCGCAGGCAGTACCGGGTGCGGCGGCCGTGGTTGGGAGCGCTGCGCCGCGACCTCGGGCCGTCGCTGTACGCGCTGGTGCTGATTCCGTTCGGCGTCTACCTGGCGTCGTACACGCCGTGGTTCGCCTCGGAGACCGGGGTGAACCGGCACCAGGTGGGGCAGGCCATCGGCGAGGACAGCGTGCTGCCGATACCTGATGCGCTGCGGTCGCTCTGGTACTACACGCATGCCGCGTACCGGTTCCACTCCGGACTCACCAACGCCGACGGCAACCACCATCCGTGGGAGTCCAAGCCGTGGGCGTGGCCGATGTCGTTGCGGCCCGTGCTCTATGCGATCGACAACCAGGACGTGGCGGGCTGCGGCGCGCAGTCGTGCGTCAAGGCCGTGATGCTGGTCGGCACGCCCGCGATGTGGTTCATCGCGGTGCCGGTGCTCGGCTGGTCGGTGTGGCGGGCGTTCGTCAAGCGGGACTGGCGCTACGCGGTGATCCTGGTGGGCTACTCGGCGGGCTTCCTGCCGTGGTTCGCCGACATCGACCGGCAGATGTACTTCTTCTACGCCGCGGTGATGGCGCCGTTCCTCGTGCTGGCGATCGCGATGATCCTCGGCGACATCCTGCTCAAGCCCCGTCAGAACGCCGAGCGGCGAACGCTGGGGCTGCTGGTGGTGAGCATCTACGTGGCGCTCGTCATCACGAACTTCGCGTGGATGTACCCGATCCTGACGGGGATTCCGATCTCGCAGTCGACGTGGAACATGCAGATCTGGCTGCCCAGCTGGCGCTAGCGGCTTCGTTGGCGCCGAGGTTGGCGCCGCCGAAGCTGGTTTTTGCATCCTGGGCTGCTGCGCGCCGTTATCCACAGCCCTGTGCGCAAAAATGCGCTCAGCCGGCCGAATTGTCGGCATGGGCGGCGACCATCGCGGCATGCACGAGGTGGTGATCGGCGGCGAAGTGCTGGCGCTCGGCACGCTCACCCGCGGTCAGCTCCGGTGGAACTACCGTCCGCTCTTCCCCGGTGTCTACGCGCCGAAGGCTGCCACGCTGTCGCTGCAGGCGAGAACCGTCGGCGCCTGGTTGTGGTCCGGACGCAACGGCGTCATCGCAGGGCGTGCCGCCGCGGCGCTGCACGGAGCGCGATGGGTGGACGCGGCCACGCCGATCGAGTTGATCTGGAGCTCCGGCCGACCGCCGCCGGGCGTCACGGTGCGCAATGAGCGCATCGACGCCGACGAGATCGTCCACATCGCCGGTCTTCCCGTGACGAACCTGCAGCGCACGGCACTCGATCTGGCGAGATGTCTCCCCCGCAACGCGGCTGTCCGACATCTCGACGCGCTCGCCCACGCGTCCGGAGTCACGGCGGTCGACGCGCTCGAAGCGGCCGCGCGTCATCCGCGGGCCCGGGGCCTGCCGCGAGCGCGTGTGGCCCTCGACCTGATGGACGGCGGCGCACAGTCACCGAGAGAGACGGCGTTGCGGCTCATGCTCATCGATGACGGCCTGCCTCGTCCGTGCACCCAGATCCTGGTCAGCGACGGGTTCGCGGATGCCTACATCGACATGGGTTACGCGGAGCCGAAAGTCGGCCTCGACTACGAGGGCGCGCACCACCTCGATGATCGCGGTCAGTACGTCTACGACATCGGCAGGGCTGACCTCATCGAGGGCCAGGGCTGGATCGACATCAAAGTGGTGAAGGAGCACAGCAGGCTGTTCACGCTGCGACGCGTCCGCGATGCTTTCGCACGCCGCGGGTGGGCTCCTCGTTATTGCGCGTAGGGCTGTGCCTTCGACGCCACAACAGCCCTACACGCAAAAACGCGCCAACGCTAAAGCGGGTCGCGCGCCGCCGGACACGACATGCAGCGCGGGCCGCCGCGGCCGGTGCCCAGCTCGGACGCCGCGATCGACAGCACCTCGATGCCCGAGTCGCCAAGGCGCGCATTGGTTTCGACGTTACGTTCGTAGGCGACGAGCACGCCGGGGGCGACGGCGAGGGTGTTGTTGCCGTCGTCCCACTGCTCACGCTCGGCCGTCACCGGGTCGAGGCCGGTGTCGATCACCCGCAAGCGCTCGATGCCCATGGCCGCGGCCGCGGCGGTGACGAACGGCGCGGCGTCGTCGATCCGCACCCCGCCGCTGCCGTTGCGGTGGATCGTGAACGCCGACAGCGTGTCCTTGATGTTGGGGTACATCACGACGGCGTCGACGTCGACCATCGTGCACACCGTGTCGAGATGCATCTGCGCGCGCTCCTGCGCGATCGGCACCGCCAGCACGGTGTGCGCCAGGTCGTCGTCGAACAGGCTGCGCGCCAAGGCTTCCGCACCGGCCGGCGTGGTCCGCTCCCCCACGCCGACGGCGACGACGCCCTTCGCCAGCAGCAGCACGTCGCCGCCCTCGACCGGTGCCGAGCGCGACTCGTAGGCCCGTCGCACCCCGAGGAACCGCGGATGATGCGCGTAGATGAGGTCGGTGAGCGACGTTTCGCGCACCCGTGCCGCCATTGACAGAGACGTGATCGCCACGCGCGGCCCTATCCAGAACGACGAGTCGCGGGTGAACAGCAGATTGGGCAGCGGGTCGATGACGAAGTCACCGCCGTGATGCATGCGGCGCACGAGCGAGAACTCACCGCCGGCCAGCGGCAACTCGTTGAACGTCATCCCCGCCATCAGCACATGCGCCAGCGCCGCCGGTTCGAGTGTGCGCAGATACGCCGACAGCTCGTGCGCCAGCGGGATGCCCAGCCGTCGCGGGTCCACCGCCGCCGCGATGCCGTGCATCCGGGCCGCTCCACTGACCAGCGCCTCGGACAGCAGTTCGGCCAGCAGCAGCACCTCCACCCCGCGCGAACGCAGCAGGTCGGCGAACGCATCGTGCTCCTGCTGCGCCTTGGCCACCCACGGCAGTCCGTCGAACAGGAGTGCGTCGTTGTTGCGTGGTGTGAGCCGCTGCAGTTCCGCGCCGGGGCGGTGCAGGATGACGACGCGCAGCGGACCGACCTCGGAATCGGAGCCCAACACGGTGCCGGTCACATCTAGCACCGTAGCGCCAAACGTCACCTCAACTATTGTTCAGGTGTGGACACGCACGAGTTGACACCGGGCGAGATGGCCGAGCGCAGCGGCGTTGCGGTGTCGGCATTGCACTTCTACGAGCGCGAAGGCCTGATCCAGAGCCGGCGAACGTCGGGCAACCAGCGGCGCTACGCGCGTGAGACGCTGCGGCGCGTCGCGTTCATCCGGATGTCGCAACGCCTGGGCATCCCACTCGCCCGCATCCGGGACGCGCTGCGGACGCTGCCCAACGACCGCGTCCCCACCAGCAAGGACTGGGCCAGGCTCTCGGCGGGCTGGCGCCAGGACATCGACGACCGCATCCTGCACCTGGAGCGCCTGCGCGACAACCTGGCCGGGTGCATCGGCTGCGGCTGCCTCAGCCTGAAGACCTGCATCCTGTCCAATCCCGGCGACGTACTCGCCGAACAGGGACCCGGCGCCGTTCGACTCTGAGATTTCGAACGGGTGTGCGATACACTCGCGAACATGGAGGTGGCCCTTCAGGACTCGCTGTTCGAGCACGCCGAACGCCGCCAGCTCGGAAACGGCGCCTGGCTCGACGTGCGATCCGGCTGGCTGACCGACGCCGACACCCTCTTCGACGAACTCCGCGACGCCGTG
The DNA here is from genome assembly GCF_030519285.1 of Mycolicibacterium arseniciresistens. Lineage (NCBI taxonomy): Bacteria > Bacillati > Actinomycetota > Actinomycetes > Mycobacteriales > Mycobacteriaceae > Mycobacterium > Mycolicibacterium arseniciresistens. The sequence goes on along the minus strand of NZ_JAUMSQ010000027.1, from coordinate 22,006 downwards.
CCGTGGCGTGCGGAGCGCCGCCAGATGTACGACCGGGTGCTCGACGTCCCCCGGCTGGTCAGCTTCCACAACCTGCTCGACGGGCCGGTGCCGCACCCGCGGCTCAAACAGCTGCGCCGGCGCCTCAACGACACCTACGGCGGTGAGCTCGGCGAACCGTTCACCACGGCGGGACTCTGCCTGTACCGGGACGGCAACGACAGCGTCGCCTGGCACGGCGACACCATCGGCCGCAGCAGCAGCCAGGACACGATGGTCGCCATCGTCGGCCTCGGCGCCACCCGGGTGTTCGCGCTGCGTCCCCGCGGCGGCGGACGGTCACTGCGGCTGCATCACCACCACGGCGACCTGCTGGTGATGGGCGGGTCGTGTCAGCGGACCTGGGAGCATGCGGTGCCGAAGACCACGAGGCCGACGGGACCACGGATCAGCATCCAGTTCCGCCCGCACGACGTGCGGTGAGCACTCACCCGCGTACGGCCGCGACCGCCGCGGTCAGCAGGTCGCGGGCCCGCTGCGTGTTCACCGGCGCGACCGGTTTGCCGGGCACCACCAACGGGTTCGCGGTGACGATCACCAGGTAGTCGTCGAAGCTGGCGACGTAGTTGTACAGCTCCCCGGTGCGCGGCTGCCTGTCGACGATCGTCTGCAGCACGCGGTGGGTGCCCCGTGTCGTCACGCCCTCGATCTGCGGGACGTCGACGGTCTCGGCCAGCCCGCGGAACTGCCCACCCGCGAACTCGACCTTCTTGCAGTTCTCCCCGGGGTCCGCGGACGGCACCGGCTCGGAGGTCTCGACGGCCATCGCGATGAAGCGGTTGCCCTCACCCTCGGCGAACGTGGCGGCCATGTTGCCCTTGAGCCCCTCGGGCAGCAGCTGACCCTCGGCGAACTTGGCGCAGTCCGGCGGTGTGAAGGCGATGCCCGCGGGCAGCTTCTGGGGCGCGAGCAGCTTCGGGTCGATGCCGCTCGACGGCACGTTCGTCACCTTGAACTCCGGGCCGAAACTCGACCCGACCTGGTCGATCCGGTTGATGTCCGCGGTCGGCTCGCCCGATCCGCATGCGGCGAGCAGCACGGCGAGGCCGGCGACGATCGTCGCCCTCAGAAGCAGCATCGGCGCCAATCTACCCGCCGCCGGGCGGTCAACCCCGCAACGCCGCCACGGTTTTCGTCAGCAGGGCCGCGGCGAAGCCCGCGTCGAGCGGAGTCTCGACCGAACCCGGATCGGTCACCACGGCCACCACCACCACGTGGCCGTCGACGAACGCGTACGTCGTGTCGGCGTGTGAACGCGTTGCGGTGCCGCCCTCGACGGTGGTGACCACGTCGGCGGCCATGGCGAGGGTGGCGGCGCCTTCGACCTCTGGCGCGTCGACGCGGCTGACCGTGCCCGACGTGGGTCCCGCCGCCAACGTCCACCGCGTGCAGCCGTCGACGAGCGCCGGATCCGGCGTCACCGCGCCGTCCGCGGCGAAGGTGTAGACGATGCCGCCGCCACCCGATGCCGACCACCCCCTCAGCGAGGCGGCGTCGAGCGCAGGATCGGCCAACGCACCGCACTGCGGCGGATCGGCGATCCACCCGGGACCGAAACCCCACAGCGCCACCGGAGCAGGCCGGTCGGTGAGATCGGCCACCTCGTAGCCCGCGGGCAGTTCGGCCCGGACCCGGTCGACCCGTGCCGGGTCGACCACGCCGACCGTCGGGGTGGACGAGGCGATGGCCGCAGGTGGCGCCTCGGCCGGCGCGGCACAGGCCGCCAGACACAGCACCGTCGGTGCGACGGCCGCGTAGAGGCGCACGCGCCGTTGATACCACAGCCGACCCGCTGTAAACGGCCGAGCACGCCTGCGCCCTCAAATTCGTTCGGAATCAATTCGATTGAAACCACGTTTACAAGATCAGAACTCGAAAGGCATGACAAATGAACAAGTTGTACCTCGCCGCGATCGTGGGCGGGACGATGGCTGCACTGGCACTCGGGACGCCCACCGCGTTGGCCGCACCGGCCGGTGTCGGGTCGGCCGAGGAGACCGCCGCGGTGCTCGAGCGCAGTGGCTACCGAGTGGTCGTGGACAAGGTCGGCGATCTACCGCTGGACCAGTGCTCGGTGGCCGCCGTGCAACCCGGCGGGGGCCCGACACAGCCGATGAGCACCGAGGGCCACGGCGAGTCGGCCACGCTGTTGCTCACCGCGAAGTGCTGACTCAGGCGGCGGCGTCCTTGTTGTCCGGAGAATTCGACGGATCGGCGGTCTCTGCGTCGCCGGACTCAGGTGCGGTGCCGGTGTTCGAGCGTTCCGGACGCTGACCTGTCAGCCGCTTGACGAAGTTCCGCAGGTGACTTCCCGGGCGGCGCTCCGAGCGCGGCTTGGGATTTTCCTGCTCGCCGTCGGTGTTGTCGCGCTCCCGGAAGAACGTGTGCAGATTGCCGCGCGACTGTGGTTCCTCTGCCGCCTTCGGCACTTCCGCCTTCGGCGTCTCGGGGACGGCCGCAGCCGCAGGGACGACCGCTTGCGAGGTGGGCGGCTCGTCGCCTGCGATCTCGGTACCCGCTGTCAGCGAACCGGTTTCGGCCGACTCGACCTCCGTGGACGTCGTGGGATCGGGCTTGCCCAGCGGGATGAACCCCACCGGTGCACCCTCGAGATCCTCGTCCTCGCCACCGACGCCGTAGATCCCGGCCGGTTGCGTGCCGAGCGGCCGCTCTCCGGTGATCTCCTCGATACCGTCGTCGATGCCGACGGGGATCGAGGCGAGCAGGTTGGCCAACAGCGAGACCGGATTGATCACGGGCACCAGCTGCGCCGGCACCGGCTCTCCCGGGCTGATGTCGCGACGGTAGGCCGTCTCGATGAGCACGCGCAGCGGTGCGTCGATGACCTTCAGCAGCGCGCGCGGCACACCGAGCTGCTCGAGCGGCATCAGCAGCGGCAGGATGTCGGCGCCGACCATGTAGTAGTGGGTGTCCCCGAACTGCCCCTGATCCTCGTCGACTTCGTCCATGCCGGCATAGGGCATGTCGCCGTGCAGCATCAGATAGGCGGCGAGTGAGTTCAGCGTCGCCAGCAGGTTGAGCGGGTAGAGCGGGAAGTCGCCGCCGAGGGCGTCGTACTGCTGCGCCACGTCGACGGTCGGCAGATGGCAGGTGTCGCCTTCGCAGCTGTCGGTCGGCGTTGCGCCGTCCATGGTGACGCCGAGGAACGGGATCGACAGCCCGTGGAACCGCATGAGCACACCGCCGTTGGGACGGTTGGGGTTCGACAGGAGCAGGAACGAGATGTCCTCGGTCTCTTCACCGGCGAGCCACTCGTCGCGGTACTCGTCGATCAGACGTTGCTTCTCCATCGACGCGATGCGGGCACTCTGCGAGTAGCCGACGATCACCCAGTCGTCGTTGACGCCGGGGTCGGCGGGACCGGTCACCACGTGGGAGTCACAGCCGGTGGTCATGCAGCCGTCGAGGTTGTCCGCGCCCTCGGTCACCGAGTCGTCGAAGGTCTTCGAGCCGACGACCGGGAAGAACTCCTCGGGCGTGTACACGGCCACCAGGCGGTAGGGCTCATTCGATACGTCATCTCGGTCGCCTTCGGTCGGCTCGAGGTAGTTGTCCTGCATCGCGTCGAGGTAGTCCCTCACCCACTGCTCGTCAGCGGTCAACGGATCATTGCTGACGCCGTCGTGGTTGGACTGCACCAACGGGTGTTCGGTGCCGCCCATGATGAGTGCGGTGGTGGCCAGCAGTTGGACCATCGACGGCAGAGGTGACGCCAGACCGAATGTGACCGCCGCTGCGACGGCTCCCCCGGCCAGTCCCAGCGAACGAAGTTTTGTGCGCATACGCGAGTGCCCCCATGAAGTACCAGCAATGATTTCCCCGGAGCCCAGTAATGACGCCGGAGTCAATCGACAGCCGCTTCGTGCTGGGCAAACCCATTTTCTCATCGGATTCTCAGGTTGCCAACGGACATCGGCGAAGTTTTCGGCTACCGACCACAAGTACTTTCCACAGGAAATACCGCACCGCCCGCCACCAGCCACAGCAAGCGAACAGTGGCCGATTTTCGGAATCGGTTCAGAAGTGTGGTCCCGGCGGCGGACGCGCCGGAACTCTCCAATCGAGTTCCAATCGCCGTCGGCTAACCTGCCCGGCGATTCAGCATTCGTCGGGCATTTGCCAGCCGTAGGCTCTTGCCGACATCAGAATTGACGGGAGAACTCATGAAGAATTCGCGGCGCGCGAGTGGCGTGGCCATCGCGGCGGTGACCCTCGGTCTGGCACTGGTCGGGTGCGGGTCCGACACCGCGACCGAGCCGAGTGCGTCCAAGGAGACCTCGTCGAAGGCGACCTCGAAATCCGAGACGACCAAGGCCGCGCCGGAGACCTCGCCCGCGCCGGCCGATGGCGCCAACTACACGATCGTCGACTACATCAAGGAGAACCAGATCGTCGAGACGCCGATCCACCGCGGCGATCCGGGCTCGCCGGCTCTCGACCTGCCCATCCCGCCCGGGTGGGAGGACGCCGGCCCGAACGCGCCGGAATGGGCTTGGGGCGCAATCGTGTTCGCCGATCCCGCTGCGGCAGGCGACCCGCCGAGCGTCATCGCGCTGATGTCGAAGCTGACCGGCAACGTGGACCCGGCCAAGATCATCGAATTCGCACCGAACGAGCTGAAGAACCTCGACGGCTGGGACGGCAGCGACGGGCAGTCGAGCACGATGAGCGGCTTCGACGCGTGGCAGCTGAGCGGCACCTACGTCAAGGACGGCGCAACGCGGCTGATCGGTCAGAAGACCGTCGTGATCCCCGGTCAGGACGGCATGTACGTGCTGCAACTCAACGCCGACGGCCCCGAAGGCCAGGAGGGCCCGATGATGGACGCGATGAACCTCATCGACGAGCAGACCACCATCACCCCCTGACGGTCACGCGCGGGAGATCGCCGACGCCTCGGCGATCTGCCCGGGCGTCGGCCGCACGCCGGTATAGCGCTCGAACTGCTCGGCAGCCTGCAGCGCAATCACCTCGGCGCCGGTGATGACCGGTACCCCGGCGTCGCGGGCGGCCGCGATGAGCGGTGTCTCCGACGGCATCGCCACCACGTCGAACACCGTCTCGGCCCGCGCGATCGTCGCAGTGTCGAAGGCACTGTCGCGTTCCTGCGGGCCGCCTGCCATGCCGACGGGTGTCACGTTGACGATCACCGCGGCGGTGCGCGACCCGACGTCGCCGGCGTAGTCGTAGCCGAGCCGGTCCGCCAGTTCGGCGCCGGTGGTGCGGTTGCGCGCCACGATGGTGCCGGTGCGGAAACCCGCGTCGCGGAAGGCGGATCCGACGGCCGCGGCCATGCCGCCGCTGCCGCGGATCAGCACCGGGGCCGCCGGGTCGAGCCCATGCTCGGCGATCAGCCGCTGCACCGCCAGGTAGTCGGTGTTCGACGCGGTGAGGCGTCCGCCGGACACCGTGACGTCGTTGACGATGGTGTTCACCGCGTTGATCGCCCGGGCCGAGGGTTCCACCTCGTCGACGAGCGCCAGCACGTCCTGTTTGAACGGCATCGACACCGAGCAACCGCGAATGCCGAGGGCGCGCACGCCACCGATGGCGGCGGCGATGTCGGTGGTGGTGAACGCCTTGTAGAGGAAATCGAGTCCGAGCACGTCGTAGAGATGGTTGTGGAACCGGGTGCCGATGTTGCTGGGCCTGCCGGCCAGCGAGATGCACAGCCGGGTGTCCTTGCTCAGCGGTGGTCTGCGTGCGGCGCCGGTCATCCGACCGCCCGGATCACCTGGCGGGTGACGGCGCGGATCTGCTCGACCAGCCGCGGTTTTAACGACAGCCGGGACGCGTCGGGGACGGCGACCACCGTGGTGACCACGCCGAGGTCCTCACGGTGCCAGAACGCGCCGAACCGGTCGAGGATCTTGCGCATGGGGAAATTGTCCGACAGCACGCGCGCCGAGAACCGTTGCACACCGTCGTACGCCGCGGAAACGGCGAGCGCTTCCATCAGGAACGTGCCGATCCCACGTCCCTGGTAGGCGTCTCCGACGGTGAACGCGACCTCGGCGGTGGTGGGGTCCTGTTCGTCACGGACGAACCGGGCGTCGGCGACCACCGGCCCGTCGGCGCCGTCGGTCATCACCCACACGAAATGGTCGAGGTAGTCCACCTCGAACAGGTACGCCATCAACGCCACCGTGGGGCGCCGCACCGACTGGAAGCGCCGGTAGAGCGTCTCGCTGGAGAACTCGACCGGGCCGTTGATGGTGCGCTCGTTGTCACCGGGCAGCACCGGACGCAGGAAGAGTTCGGTGCCGTCGCGCACCCGTACCGGGATGGGGTCGGTGAAGGCGGCCAGCCGCTGGCGGGCGATGCGCACCAGCTTGGCCATCATCGGTGGCAGGTCCAGCATGGTGGTGAACGCCTCGTGGCCACCCACCCAGCCGGTCAGTTCATCGAGCGCCACCACCGTCGCGGTGCGCGGGGTGTTCCGCAGCAGCGCGATCTCGCCGACGATCATGCCCGGCGCCACCTCGACGACGAGCGGATGGGTGTCGGCCGCCGCGTGGGTGACCTGGGCCCGGCCGGAGCCGATCAGCAGGAAGGACACCGCCCGCTCATCCTGGCGCATGAGGATCTGGCCGGGCGTGGCGGTCAGCGGCCGCAACTGGGCCGCCAGCGGCGCCAGAGCGTCAATGGGGCAGCCGGCAAAGAATTCCAGTGCCGCGAGTTCGTCCACGCGGACGGCTGTCGCACCGGCCACGCCCCGAGGCTACGGCCTGCCCCTCCGACCGGCAACCACCGTGACGATCGCCGCGCCCGTCGCGATCAGCTCTCCGAGAGCCGACCGTTGTCCGGGGACGGCTGCACGTCCGTGTGGTGCACCGGTACCGCACCCGCGGCCAGCAGGGCCGCCATCGCGTCGCCGGGGACCGGTCTCGAGAAGAGGAAGCCCTGCGCCCGCCAACAACCAAGGTCCATCAGCGTTTTCGCGGCGAACTCGGTCTCGACGCCTTCGGCGACGACGTCGAGGCCGAACGCGTCGGCCAACGCCATGATCGCCCGGACGATCGCCAGGTCGTGCGGGTTGCTACCCAGGTCACGGACGAAACCGCGATCGATCTTGACGGTGTCGACGGGCAGCGACTTGAGGTGTGTCAGCACGCTGTACCCGGTGCCGAAGTCGTCGATCGCGATCTTCACGCCGACGTCGCGCAGGCCGGCCAGCGTGTTGCGGGTGGCTTCGATGTCCTGGACCACAACGCTTTCGGTGATCTCCAGGCAGAGGTTGGCGGGGTCGAGCCCGCAGTGGCCGAGAGTCCGGGCGACGATGTCGACGAACCCGTGCGACACCAGTTGGACCGGCGAGACGTTCACGCGGAGCACGATGTCCAGGCCGAGGCCCTTGCGCCGCCACGCGGTGAACTCCTCGCAGGCCATCCGCAGCACGCGGCGCCCGAGCCGGCCGGCCAGGTTGATGGATTCGGCGACGCCGATGAACGAGTCGGGCAGCAGCAGCCCCCGCGTCGGGTGCTGCCACCGCACCAGCGCCTCGGTGGCCAGGATCCGCCCGGTGCGCATGTCGATCTCGGGCAGGTAGTGCAGCACCAGAGCGCCGTCGACGTCGATCACCTCCTCGAGGCGCAACTCGACGTCGTTGATCAGCGCCTGCTTCTCGGACTGGGCGGGGGTGAGCACCGAGACGTTGTTGCCACCGGCGCTCTTCGCCGACAGCGCCGCCTGATCCGCCCAGCGCAGCACGTCGGAGGTGCTGTCACGGCCCGCCATTCCGACCGCGACACCGATGCTGACGGTGCGAGTGAGCGTCTCGCCGTCGATCACCACCCGCTTCTGCAGCCTGGTCTGCAGTTCCCTGGCGTAGAGCTCCGCGTCGTCGGCGTCCATCGCCTTATCGGGCATCACCAGGAACTCGTCGCCGCCGATGCGCGCGAGGGTGGCGGGACCGTCCACGGCTTCGCGCAGGCGATCGGCGAAGACCTTGATGAACGTATCGCCGGCCTTGTGCCCCAGGTAGTCGTTGACCGCCTTGAGCCGGTCGAGGTCGATGAACAGCACCGGCACCGATTCCTCGCGGCCGGACGTCAGCCGCCGGTCCAGCTGCTCGGTGAGCGAGCGGCGATTCAGCAGCCCGGTCAGGTCATCGCGCTCGGCGAGGAAGTGCAGCTGCTCCTCGGCCACGATGCGCGCCTGGAGCTGCGCGAACAGGGTGGCGATCGTCTGCAGTGCGTTGAGTTCCGCCGGCGTCCACTCACGATCGCCGAACTTGACGAATCCCAGTGTCCCCGTGGTGATCTCACCGGACAGCAGCGGCACGCAGGCCATCGAGCTGGCCGGCACCGCGGTGCCCTCCTCGATCCGGCGCTGGTAGTCGTCGTTCGCCGGCTCCGGCCGCATCACCAGCGGCGCCTTGAGGTGCTCGGCCGCCGCGAACACCGGGTCGGCGTCGACGAAGTGCACCACCCCGATCGGATCGGGATCCGGGATGTAGGGCCGGGGCGGCCACTGCGCGATCAACTTGGTGGCGTGGATGGTGTGGTCGTTGTGCCGCAGGAAGCTGATGTCGACGCCGAGCTGTCCCACCAGGATCTCGAGCACACGTTCGCTGCTGCGCACCACGGACGTGACGTTCGCCGCCATGAGTTCAGCGGCGACCGAGGTGACGACCTCCTCGAGTGTGCGCGACACGTGTCAAACCTTACGACAGCGTGTTCACCGGGACAGGGCCCGAACGCGGTCGAGTCTGCGCCTGCTTCGCACCGATGCCGGACCCGTGGCGGCCAGTCGCAGGATCAGGGCGATGGCGTCGTCCGGGCCGGTGCCTGCGAGCCGCGCGAAGTCCGACGCCAGGCCGGCGAGCTCTCCGGCGAACTGTGGTGAGAGGTCGCGCAGTTCGTCATCGGAGCGGGCGTAGAGGAACACCGGCGAGACCGGCTGCACGCCGAGCCCGTGCGTCTGCGCGGCGATCCACACCGCTTCGACGGCCTCCCCGCCTGAGGCGTAGTCGCGCAGGGCATCGCCCGCCACGGTCACCACCGCGAGCGCGCAGCTCGCCCGCACCCGGTCATGGGTGTCTTCGCCGAGTGCGCTGCCCGCCTGCCAGTCCGCGAGGTGCGCCATCACCTCGGGCCGCCGGAGGATGTCGAGGACGGCGAGGTCACCGGCGTCCATCTCGAGGCTCCGCACGTCGATGCCCTCGTCGAAGTCCGGGTCGCCTGGCCAGCGGAGCTCGGAGATCATCTCGGCGTGCAGCCGCGGCGTCAGGTAACGGACCCGGTCCGCGGCCGCGAGAATTCCTGCCGCTCCCGCCAATTCGGTGTCCGTGGTGAGCAACCGCAGCGTTGCGCCGTGTCGGGTGGCGATCGCGTGCAGCGCCTCGGCGGTGGCCGGGTCAAGGGGTCCTGGCGTGCCGTGGTGCCGGTTGCTTTCGCGGGCGAGCATGGGCCGGTACAGCTCCGCGAGGTCGGCGTCGCTGCGGTCGCCGAGTCGCAGCGTCGCCTGAAGCGGTACCCCGCCGGTGTGCTCGGTCACGGTGACGGGGCCGAGGACGTCGTGCGCAGCGGCCGCGACCCTGGCGTTGAAGAGGGCCGCTCCCAGCGCGACGGCACTGCCCCGGTGCCCGACGTCCATCGCCGAGGTGCGTTCTGTCGCAACACCTATCGTGAGCGCATCGGGCGTGACGTCGATGCGCCACGGCTGCACGTTGCCGCCGGACGGCGCCCGGATCGCCGCGGCGGCGAGCACGCCGGTCAGGCCGGGTAGGTCGGGCAGTTCGGTGTCGCCCTGCTCGGGCGGCGGCTCGGGGGCTCCGCGGGCCATCTCGGGTTCGGCGAGCCGGTCGAGCGCGCCGCTCACGTCGATGCGCACCCGCCCGGACCGCAGCTCCTCGCCGAGCCCGATCCGGCGTACCGCCTCGGCCAGCGCCGTGGCGCCCAGTGCCACGTCACCGGCGAGCTGCGGCCATGTGGAGATCGACCGGTCCACCTCGACCAGCGACGCCGCGGTGCGCGACGACAACCGCGACGCCTCGAGGTGGCGCAGGATGTGCGGGACCTTGTCGCGGCTGCTCATGCCCGGCAGCAGCGACACGTCGAGTTCGCCGAGCAGTCCGTGCAGGATCGGGCGGTCCGGTTCCAGGTCGAACCGCTCGATGTCGATCAGCCCGCGGTCGCTGGTGGCCATCACCACCGGGATCCCACGCGCCCGTGCGCCGAGCCGGAGCACCGCCTTCATGTCCAGCGAATCGCATTCCTCGACAACGATGTCCAGCCCGTCGAGGAACTCGTCGACGGTCTCGGAGGTGAGCCCGGCCTCGAAGACGCGGACCGGCAGGTACGGATCGACCTCCGCGATCCGGCGGGCCGCGACGTGGGCCTTGTTCACGCCGAGGTCGAGCACCGTGGCGGGCACCCGGTTGAGGTTGGACAGCTCGAGCCCGTCGAAGTCGGCGAGATGCAGCCGCCCGCAGAGGCCCTGGGCGGCGAGCGTGTGGGCGATGACGTGGCCGACGCTGAGTCCCGCCACGCCGATGCGCAGTGCGCCGAGCCGCTGCTGCTCGGCGGCGGTGATGATGTTGCGGTTGCGGTCGAGCCGGACAGCGCGAAAGGCCTTCGGTCCCAGCACTGCGGCGACGCTGCGCCGCCACGGGAAGTACGCCCACCGGCCGGGCTCGTCGAGCACGGCCGCATCGGGCGCGGGCCGCAGCCGGTGCAGGTCGTCGAGCTGCTGGGCGCGCCGGTCGAGGAACTCGATGCGGGGGTCCGCGCGCAGCCGGTCGAGCATCGCCCGGTCGGCGGAGTCCTCGGGGTCGAGCAGATGGGCGGCGTAGACGTTGAGGCCGTCGTCGTCGACGCTCACCGGGACGCCCCGGACTCGCGACGCCGGACCCGCGCCCAGATGTGGTCGTCGGCGACCATCGTGAACGGCACCGCCACCGGGAAGTCGTCACCCAGCGAGGTCACCTCGACGCGCCGGATGAAGGTGGCCAGCCCGAGAGTCGCCTCCAGCATGGCGAAGTGGTCGCCGATGCACGACCGCGGACCGCCGCCGAAGGGCACGTACTGCCAGCGGTCGCGGCTCTTCATCGCCTCGGGCGTGAACCGGTCGGGATCGAACGTGAGGGGGTCGTCCCACAGTGTGGGGTCGCGCTGCACGGCCATCCGGCCGAAGATCAGCATGGTGCCGCGTTCCACCCGGAAGCCGCCCACCTCGACGTCGCGGGTCGTCATCCGCGAACCGGTGGGCCCGGGCGGGCACAGCCGCAGCGCCTCACGCAGCACCTGCACCGTGTACGGCAGATCGGCGATGTCGCCGGGTTCGAGTTCGCGGCCGGGCAGGGCGTCCACCTCGGCGGCGACCTTCTTCTGGAGGTCGGGGTTCCGGCCGAGCTGCCACATCGCATAGGTCATCGTCGTCGCGGTGGTGTCGTGCCCGGCGAAGAGGAACACGATGAGTTCTTCGGCGATCTCGCGGTCCGACAGGGTCTGTCCGGTCTCGGGATCCGTCGCGGCGATCAACGCCTGCACCAGCGGAGCGTCGGTGGTGGGGTCGGCGCGGCAGGTGTGCAGGATCTCGCGGGCCAGGCGGTGCAGCGTCGCGCTGGCCGCCCTGGCCTGCCGTTGCCGCGGGGTGGGCAGCCAAGCCGGCGTCCGCAGCGGCTTCAGCGCGCGGTCGGCGACGTAGGTGACTGCGATCCGCAGCGGGTCCGCGACTTCGTCGGTGTGGTCGGTGAGGTCGCGGCCGAGCACCGAATGCCCAAGCGCGCGAAGGGTGAGCGTCCGGCATTCGGCGTCGAGGTCGATGGTGGCGCCGTCGCGCCAGGTCGACGCCACCGACTCGGCGGCCGCCGACATGTGCCCGCCGAAGCTGCGGACCTGCTGCTTGGTGAAGACGGGCTGCAGGGTGCGCCGCCGCGGCAGCCATGCCTCGTGGGGCAGATCGAACAGGTTGCCACCGATGACCCGGCAGAACTCGGTGAACACCCGGGTGGTCTTGTCGATCGAGCCGTCCTTGTTGCTGAGGATGTCGCGGATCCCCTGTGGCGAGGTGACCGCGACGACGGGCGGCATCAGCCACCGCGGTCCGACCGTGAACCGGGTGACCGGGCCGCCTGCGTCGCGCAACTGCTCTATGCCGGTGTGGAACGACCGCAGGGCACGCACCCGCTGCGCGAACGGCAGGGGGTTGTCGGGCACAGGTGGCAGCGACGCCAGCCGCGCGGACTGATCACCCACCCTCGACCCTTTCCATCGCACACCGAAACGCATACCGAAATGTATGCGGCACAGCGGATCCCGAGACTCCGGGTCGGAGCGACGAGAGATGACCCGACGTTGAGCTTAGCAGGGCTAATTCTTCATGTTTCAAGGATTCGCAACGCGCGTCAATATTGTCGCGCGTGTGTCACCAACACAGCGGGATATTCGGGCATTCCCCGTCGGCGGAGAGCGGCGCTACGGGCAGCGCCCCCGTGCTGCGTAGGCCCTTGCTTCGGCGCCTCTACGACAACTGCCGGATGACCTCTTTCAGCGGCTCCGAGGACGTCCCGATGTCGCCGAGGAACGGGTGCGAGAGCTCCATCACCAGGAACAGGTTCACCGCGACCAACACGCCCAGGATCGCCACCATCGAATAGTGCGTGGAGGGCTTCTCGACGTCGTAGATGATCGCGCACAACAGGAGCAGGGCACTGGTCAGCCAGATCACCGCCCACAGCGACCACGGCGGGCCGACGTCCGTGCGCGATTGGAGCACCCGCTGCGTCCGGGCCTGGCTGAGGCTGTCCAGATTGCTGAAAGAGGTTGAGAGCACGGTCTTCTGCGTGTCGGTTCGGGCCTGGATCTCCTCGTAGGCCGAATAGAGTCGCGTCAACGCCTCGTCGGCCTCGGGATAGGCGTTGCCCTTGGCATTCTCGTCCCACTCGGTCAGCGCCGCCTGCTGGTATTCGAGTAGCGCCTTGCGGATCCGGTCGCTGTCCGGCTGGTCGAACACCGTGGCGTACCTGGCGAGCTGCACGCCCGCCGCTCCCTCCGTCCGCGCCCGTCCGTCCGCATCGCCGATCTGTCCCCACATCGCGGACACGACGAAGCCGAGGAAGAACGCGAACACGAAACCGACCACTCCGAACGCGAACCGGATGACGTCGTTGTGCTCCTCGCCCTTGAGGCTGGGGAACTTTCGGCGCACGAGCGTCTGTAGGAGTACCGCTCCGCCGGCGATGACCAGGATCAGACCCAGCAGCAGCAACCACGACGGAAGGCTGCTGACCAGCCACTGACTGATCATTCGGCTCCTCTACGACGGCACAGGGAATGCACTCGGGACGTGGGGATGCTCGTCAGAGAACAGGGGCGCCGACCGGCCGCAGGCGGACGTCTGACCTGCACATACTCTGTGGAGCTAAGGGGAATCGAACCCCTGACCTTCTCGATGCGAACGAGACGCGCTACCAACTGCGCTATAGCCCCTTGCGGAGACAAAGGCTACCAGTCGCGCCGCGAGTGCCGAAAATCGACTACTGGCCGGCAGCGCGCGGCAGATCGTAATGCCGGGCGAATGACGTGTAGTCGAGGTGTTCGAACGCCGGATCCTCGTCGTCGATCTCCAGCACCGCCGCACCCGGGCGCCGCAGTCGAGCCGGGACCACGTCCAGCTTCTGGTCCTCGGCGTTCTCCACGCCGAGCCGCGATCGCATCATCCGCTGCGCCCGCCGGCGCCGCAGCCGCTCCTCGATGCGGGTCTGGCGGCGCAGGTACATGAGGTACATCAGCGTGACGGCGCCGGTGGTCGCACAGAGCCACCACGCCCACGGTGCGGCGAGGTATGCGACGGCGGCCGACGCCATGATCGCCACGGCCATCGACACCAGCATCCGCATGCGGAACCGGTACTTGCGGGCGCTGACCGCGGCCGCGGTCTTCGACTCGTTCCTGCGACGGCGTGCGGCGCTCATCGAGTCGGCGACGTGCAGGTCGGACTCCGACGGCGCCTCCAGACCGGAGGAGTCGGCGACGTATTCGTACTCGTCGTCTGTGCCGTCGAATTCGTCGTCGGCTTCCGCTTCGACGGCTTGGTCTTCGTCTGTCTCTTCGTCGTCGGCCTCGTCCTCGATGGCGTCGTCATCGATGGCCTCTTCGTCGTCGGCCTCGTCCTCGATGGCTTCGTCTTCGACGGCGTCGACTTCGGCGGCCTCCGCCACGTCGGCGGCTGCCTCGGCGACCACCGGCTCGGGGGCGTGGAACTCGAGCGGCAGCTCGGGTTCGTCGATCGCGGACCTGCCCACCGGGAGGGCGCCGGAGGCCTCGTCGACGACGTCGACGTCGAGATAGTCGGGTTCATCGACGGTGGTGGCGGCGGCCGCGAGCACCATCGCACGCTGCGGCCGGGCCTCCTGCTCGTCGAGTCCGTCGTGGTCGCCGAGGTCTCGGAGGTCGTCCTCGTCGGGCTGCCAGTCCGGGTCACTGTTGTGGCCGGCGGCCGGACCGCTGCGCCGCAGCTTCGACCTGCGTCCGGTGTCGAGCACCCGCGTGGCCAGCGCCACGTCGCTGGTGCGGCGAACCGCGTCGCGCTTGCTGATCAACATCGGAACCAACACGAAGAGCCAGAGCACGACGAGAGAAATCCAGAGAAGAGATTGGGGGATGCTTGGCATGACGCCGGCTCCTTTCCCCGTTCAGGCTAGGTCCGTGACCAGCGCGTCCGGGGATGACGCGCCGAGGACAATTACACACCTGTAATTCACAGGATACAAGCACCACGAGTAACACGTGTCACACGCGTCACGGATTTGCGCGCGAATTCCACATCTGGGTCGCGATCGCCGCGACAACACAGCCCTCGTGCAGAAGTCGGCGGCCGATCGGTCAGGCCCAGTGCGCGCGACCGCTACGCACCAGCGCGGCCGCAGCCGTCCCGTTCATCTCCTCGATGGTGATCGCCACCAGCAGGTGGTCCCGCCAGGCGCCGTCGACCTCGAGATATCGCTTGAGCAGACCTTCCTCGCGAAAACCCACCTTGCCCAGCACTGCGCGACTGGCGGCGTTCTCCGGACGCACCGTCGCCTCGACACGGTGCAGCATCACCTGGCCGAAGCAGTGGTCGAGACCGAGCGCGAGCGCCGCGGTCGCCACTCCCCCGCCGGTGCGCTGGCTCGTCACCCAGTACCCGATCCACGCCGACCGCAGCGCGCCGTGGGTGACGTTGCCGATCGTCAGCTGTCCGGCGAACTGGCCGTCGACCTCGATGACGTACGGCAGCATCCGGCCCCTGCGCGCTTCGGCCCGCAGACTCGAGCAGACCGTCGGCCACGACGAAAACGCGTGTCGCACCTGCCAATCCACTGCCGCCGTCGGCTCCCACGGTTCGAGTTGCGCCCGGTCGGCCAACCGCAGCCGGCTCCACTGCGCGGCGTCACGCAGCCGGATCGGACGCAGCCGCACCACTCCGGCGGGCACCCGCAACGGCCCTGCCGGCGTCGGCCAGCCCGGATGTATCGGACTCGCACGCAGGAAACTCATCGCCTGCCGGTCAGCCGCGCTGCGCCAGGAATGCCACGTCGACGACCTCGCCGGTGCGGACTTCCTCGGTCTCGGCCGGCACCGTCACCAGGCAGTTCGCCTCGGCCAGCGTCGCGAGCAGATGGGACGACGATCCAGGGGCGCCGCCCAGGGCCTGCACCAGGTATTCGCCGGTGTCCTGGTCGCGCATCAGCTGCCCACGCAGGAACCCCTTGCGGCCCGCCACCGACGTGATCGGCGACAGGGTCCGAGCAGGCACCACGCGGCGCATCGGCGCGCGCTTCCCCAGCGAGAGCCGGATCAGCGGCCGCACCATCACCTCGAACACCACCAGCGCGCTGACCGGATTGGCGGGCAGCAGGAAGACCGGGACACCGTCGCGGCCCAGCTGACCGAAGCCCTGTACCGACCCGGGGTGCATGGCGATGCGGGTCACCTCCATCTCGCCGAGCTCGGAGAGCACGGCGCGCACCTGCTCGGCCGCGACACCGCCCACCGCGCCGGCGATCACCACCACCTCGGCCCGGTTGAGCTGACCCTCGACGATCTCCCGCAACTCCGCGGGATCGGTGGTGTCGACGATGCCGACCCGGTTCACCTCGGCGCCCGCGTCGCGAGCGGCGGCGGCGAGCGCATAGGAGTTGACGTCGTAGACCTGGCCGTTGCCCGGTGTGCGGGAGATGTCGACCAATTCGCCGCCCACGCACATGATCGTCAGCCGCGGCCGCGGATGGACGAGCACGCGCTCGCGGCCCACCGCGGCGAGCAGTCCGACCTGCGCGGCGCCGATGATCGTGCCCGCGCGCACCGCGACGTCGCCGGGCTGCACGTCGTCACCCGTGCGGCGCACGTAGGCCCCCGAGCGGACGCCGCGCAACACCCGCACCCGATTCTTACCGCCGTCGGTCCAGCGCAGCGGAAGCACCGCATCGGCGAGCGTCGGCATCGGAGCGCCGGTCTGCACCCGCGCGGCCTGGCGGGGCTGCAGCCGGCTGGGCGTGCGCGCTCCCGCCTCGATCTCCGCCATCACCGGCAGGCTGACCTCGCGCTCGCCGTCCTCGTCGTCGGCGCCGGGCCGATCACCGAGGCCGAGGCCGAGCACGTCGACGCTGCGCACCGCATACCCGTCGATCGCGGCCTGGTCGAACCCCGGCATCGGCCGTTCCGTGACGACCTCCTCGGCGCACATCAGGCCCTGTGACTCGGCGATGGCCACCCGCACCGGTCGGGGCGCCACCGCGGCGGCGGCCACCCGGGCCTGCTGCTCCTCAACCGAACGCACAACACGCCTTTCTGCCATCCGCGGGCCGTGCCGTGGAGCAGTGCTCGCCTACGGTCGGGTCAGCCCTAGTCGTTCGATCAACCACTCCCGCAGTTCGGGACCGTAGTCGTCGCGTTCCAACGCAAAGTCAACCGCAGCCTTGAGGTAGCCGCCGGGATTTCCCAGGTCGTGTCGAGAACCGCGATGCACGACCACGTGCACGGGATGGCCCTCCTCGATCAGCAGTGCGATCGCGTCGGCGATCTGGATCTCGCCGCCCGCCCCGGGTTCCACCCGTCGCAGCGCATCGAAGATCGCCCGGTCGAGCACGTAACGGCCGGCGGCGGCGTACGGCGACGGCGCGTCCTCCGCCTTGGGTTTCTCGACCATGCCCTTGACCCGCAGCACGTCGGGATTGGCCGCGTCGGGCACCGTTTCGACGTCGAAGACGCCGTACGCGCTGATCTTGTCGGGCTCGACCTCGATGGCGCACAGCACGGATCCGCCCCGCTTCGCGCGCACCTTCGACATCGTCTCCAGCACGCCGGTGGGCAGCACGAGGTCGTCGGGCAGCAGCACCGCGATGGCGTCCTCGTCGGGCCCGAGGACCTTCTCGACGCAGCCGATCGCGTGACCGAGGCCGAGTGGCTCGTCCTGCACCACCGACTCGACCTTGATCAGATCGGGTGCGCGGCGCACCTTTTCGAGCATCTTGTCCTTGCCGCGTTCCTCGAGCGTGCTCTCGAGCACCAGATCCTCGACGAAGTGCGCGACGACGCCGTCCTTGCCCTCGGAGGTGATGATGACCAGCCGGTCGGCGCCTCCCTCGGCGGCCTCGGCGGCCACCAGCTCGATGCCCGGCGTGTCGACCACCGGCAGCAGCTCCTTGGGCACGGTCTTGGTGGCCGGCAGGAACCGTGTTCCCAGCCCGGCGGCGGGCACGACCGCGGTGGACGGAATGGGCACCTCGGGACGAGTCACGCTGACACACTAGCCGCGCCGGTGCCGTTGAAACCCTGCCGGATGTCGCCGGATGTCATGGTTGACGCGTGCCCACTGCGTCCAAGGCCGAGCTGCGCGCGCAGATCCTGTCGGCTCGCCGCGCCACGACGGCCGCGGAGCACGACGCCGATGCGCAGGCACTGGCCGCTCACCTTCCGACACTGGTGGTCGCGGGGCAGACGGTGTGCGCGTACGTGCCGGTCGGCTCGGAGCCCGGGTCGGTCGTGATGCTCGACGCCCTGTCGGCGCTCGGGGTGCGGGTGCTGCTGCCGGTGGCCCGGGAGGATCCCGCAGCCGTCGCGCTGCCGCTGAGCTGGGGCGAATACCGGGTGGGCGTCCTGGTCGAGGCGCGGTACGGCCTGCTCGAACCGCCACCGCCATGGCTGCCCGCCGACACCGTCGCGACCGCGGCCCTGGTGCTGGTGCCGGCCCTGGCCGTCGATCGCACAGGGACCCGGCTGGGCCGCGGCGCCGGCTTCTACGACCGGACGCTGCGCCTGGCCGATCCGGCGGCGCGGCTGACGGCGGTGGTCCGCGACGACGAACTCGTAGACCGGCTGCCCGCCGAATCCCACGACGTGCCGATGACCCATGCGCTGACGCCGGGTGGCGGATTGACCGCGCTCGGCTAGCCGCGCGCCGTACGCTTCGGCCATGGATCTCGGGGGGAAACGAGTACTGATCACCGGCGCGTCGCGTGGGATCGGCGAGGCGATGGCCCGGTCGTTCGCCGAAGCCGGTGCGACCGTCGCGCTGGTCGCACGCAGCGCAGAGCCGTTGCAGGCGCTCGCCGACGGCCTCGGCGGCACCGCGCACGCCGCCGATCTGGCCGACCCCGCCCAGGTGGACGCCTTGATCGGCCGGGTCGAGGACGAAGCCGGCCCGGTCGACGTGCTGGTGAACAACGCAGGCATCGAGAGCACGGCGGGATTTGCGGACGCGCCGGACGGCGAACTGCAGCGGGTGACGCAGGTCAACTACCTCGCGCCGGCGGAACTCTGCCGGCGCGCGACTCCGCGGATGCTGAGCCGCGGCGGCGGTCACATCGTCAACATCTCTTCGCTGGCCGCCGTTTCGGTCTTTCCCGGCCTCGTCAGCTACGGCGCGTCCAAGGCGGCGCTGTCCGCCTTCACCGGGGGTTTGCGAGTCGACCTGAGGGGCCTGCCGATCGGCACGACGCTGGTGGAACTCGGTCCGGTGCCCACCGACCTGCTCGCGAAGGCCGACGATTACGCGCCGACTCGCGACAGCTTCCGGCGGATGTACCGGCTGCACATGCTCGCCGACATGCCCCGGGAAACGGTGGCTGCCGCGATCGTGGAGGCCGTGTCCAAGAACAGGCGGTATGTGCGACTTCCCAGGCGTGCGGCGCTGTTCGCAACTCTCGTCGAGACTCCCCGCCGAATCACCGCCCTGGCCCTCACCGGTGTGGCGCACCAGCCGCGCTGACCGCGGAATGACGGCGGCCGCGTAGCGGTTCTAGCACTTGACACGATAGAGTGCTAAAGAACTTTGTGACCGTCTCGGAGGTTTTCTTGCCTACCTACTCGTATGCGTGCACCGCGTGTGACAACAAGTTCGACGTGGTGCAGGCCTTCAGCGACGATGCGCTCTCGCAGTGCCCGAAGTGCGACGGGCGGCTGCGCAAGCTCTTCGGCAAAGTGGGCGTGGTGTTCAAGGGCAGTGGCTTCTACCGCACCGACAGCCGCGAGGCCGCCAAGAGCACGAGCAACGGTTCGGCGAAGAGCTCCGACGCGGCCGGCTCCACCTCCTCGTCGAGCGACTCCTCGAGCTCCAGCTCGTCGGGCTCCTCGAGCGACTCCGGCAAGAGTTCGAGCTCGACGTCCGGGTCCAGCTCGTCGAGTTCCGCTCCGGCTGCGGCCGCGTCGAGCTGACAGTTATCCACAGCCCGCCGGATTGACCGCGCGGATCGGTCCCTGCCCTGCCTAGCGTGGCGGGATGGGGGAATCGCTCGATCCGAGGCCGCTTGACCGGCTCACCGCTGCACTGCGGCCGGACTGGTCGCGCACCGTGGCGGCACGCCGGATCGCCGCGGCTGTGCTCGTCCTGTTGGCCGCGTTGATCGCGGTGCGGTCGGATCCGCGTGGCGACCACGTCGACGTCCTCGTCGCCGCGCATGACCTAAGTCCCGGCCAGCCGCTGGCGGACGCCGATCTACGCGTTGAAAGCCGTTCGGCGACAACAGTTCCCGACGGCGCATCGGCGGACTCCGCGGCTGTCGTCGGCAAGACCCTGGCCGGACCGGCCCGGCGTGGCGAGGTGCTCACCGACGTGCGCCTCCTCGGACCGCGTCTGGCCGAATCGGCCGCCGGTCCGAACGCACGCATCGTGCCGCTGCATCTGACCGACACCGCGCTGCTCGACCTCGTCCGGCCGGGTGATGTGGTCGACGTGCTGGCCGCCCCCGATTCGGGTCCGGGGCCCGGTGACGACGCCCGCCCGAGGCTGGTGGCCGGTGAGGCCGTGGTGGTGCTCGTGTCCGGGAAGCAGCAGGGCCCGGGCGCCGGCGACCGCGTGGTGCTGGTGGCGCTACCGGCGCACGACGCCAACGAGGTGGCGGGCGCCTCGCTGACACACGCGATCACCTTGACGTTCCACTGATCGGCACTGCCGGGAAAACAAATCCGCCCCCGGCCGCAGGGCCGGGGGCGGATCGTCAGACTGTCAGATCACCAGTCGCCGAGGGCGGGTCCGCCGCCCGTCAGCGGGCCTTCGCCGGCCGGCGTGAACTCGCCCTCAAACAGCGGGCCGGTGGCCGAGCCGGAGACCGCTTTCACGGAGTCACGGACGCCGGCGTTCTCACCGTTGGTCTGCGCATGAACGATGGTCGTGTCGGCGGTGCGTCCCTCTCCACCCTGTCCACGGGCGGCACCGATGTCGGTGAGGCGGATGCCGTCCTCGTTCACCGCAACGGCCGCGCGGCTCGTCACCTCTGGCGACGGTGCGACCTCTTCGACTTCGGCGCTGGCGGTGCCGAGACCGAGCGTCATGGCGGCAGCGGCGACGGCAAACGACCCGGCTCCCACGATGCCCAGCTTCTTCGCACGACGAGTGAGCGCCTTGGCGTGTGCTGCCATCAGCATTCCCCTTTGTTGGTAGACGGGACGGAGCCCGGTAGGTTCGCGACCTCCAAAGACTAGCAGTGCCGACGCGTCCCCGCCTGCCCAGCCGGCCACCGATTTTCACGCGATACGGATGCTTGTGGCCGACGGCGTCCGGCCACGTCGTCGCCGCTTTCTCCGACGTCGGAGACAGCACGGCCGACGGGTCGGTTTCGCCGTCCGAACAAGGTCATCGACCGCTACCGTTCCCCTGGAGCGAGCCACAGGAAACGACGAAAGGGTCATGCACATGCTCAAGGGGTTCAAGGAATTCATCGCTCGGGGCAACGTCATCGATCTGGCGGTCGCGGTGGTCATCGGCGCGGCGTTCACCGGCCTCGTCACCGCGTTCACCCAGAACGTCATCCAACCGTTGATCGACCGCATCGGCGCGGGACCCGACGCGGAGTACGGCGTCTTGCGCATCCCGCTCGGAGGCGACCAATTCGTCGACCTCAATGCCGTGCTTTCGGCCGCGATCAACTTCCTCATCGTCGCCGCGGTGATCTACTTCGTGATCGTGCTGCCGTTCAAGAAGCTCAAGGAGCGGGACGCGAAGGTCGAGACCAGCGAGACCGAGTTGACGCTGCTGACCGAGATCCGCGATCTGCTTCGCGCCGATGCCGCGGGCGCGGGCGCCGCACCCGGCGCACACAGCCAGCGGGAGGACCACTCCGAGGAGTAACGGACACCCGGACACGAGAACGGCCCCCGGTGGATGACACCGGGGGCCGTTTCCGTCAGAGCTGGGTCAGTTCATGTTCCACGGTTCGCCGTAGGTGGTGACGCTGTCACCGGTCGAGGCGATCAGCCGGGCGAACGGACGCAGCAGCACACCGCCGGCCGCACCGGTGACGGTGCCATGGGCGTTCGAGACCGCGACCGAACCGTCGGCGCCTTCCACGTCCACCGAGAACGTCGCGACTTCCTGGATGCCGGGGCCGTTGCCAAGGTCAGCCGAGATCGACACGCCGGGGAACAGCGGCGGGGTCTGGATGCCCTCGATGAGGCCACCCTCGAAGTCCGAGTCCAGACCGTCGAAGGCGATGTTGGGCGTGGTGTAGCTGAAGTTGATGCCC